>JALGXY010000474.1 GCA_029824495.1 Fimbriimonadia bacterium | reverse complement strand
GGCTTGTACGGGGAGCAAATGTTTGCGCGGTCTTCCAGGCCTTGCCGTCGTTATGGTCGAGCCGGGGCTGGAGCTGAATCAGCCTAAGAGTTGGTTCCTCAATCTTGAGCGATATCGTGGTGACAATCCGCCGATCACCGCTCCTGTTCAGTCTGTCCTTGCCCTCAGGCAGGCGCTGGTTGAGCTGGGTGAGCAGGGAGGCCTGGCCGGGCGTCACACCGAGGTTTTGGCGCAGGCCCAGAGGGTTCGATCGGTCTTAAGGTCACGAGGCTATGACCTCCCAATACGAGACAGGGATGCAAGCTGCACGGTCACGCTGGCAGAGATTCCGCAAGGGAAGTCTTGGCAGGAGTGGAACGATGCCTGCCTCGACGCAGGCTTCGTGGTCTTCGGGTGCAAAGAGCATCTGAAAGAGAAGTACTTCCAGATCAGCACGATGGGCGAGGTTCCAGAGGAAGAGCTTGATCGGTTCATCGCGTTCCTGCCCGAAAACAGTAAGCCGTATCCGGGCGGGTCCAAGATTCCCCGATCAAACTGGGAAGTCGAAGAGGCTGGTTAGCCCTTCTTTTTCGCGAGCAGCGCTTCGATGTGCTTTCGGAACTCCGCGAACGAAGCCTCGGAGTAGCCGATCTTGATCTTCTCCACATTGCCGTCCTGGTCTATCAGGGCAACATGTGGGATTCCTGAAACACCGTACTGGGTGAAGACCTCTTGGTCGACAAAGACGATCGGCCAGGGGAGATTGTGCTCTGCCTTGAAGCCCTTCATCTTCTCGAATTCTTTCTCCGGTTCGAGGTTTCGCTCAGCTCCATAGTAGCCGTAGTAGCGAGTGACGTGAAGAATCTCCACGCCCTGGTCGTGCAGTTCATCGTACAGCTTGATCATGTCGGGGAAGGACCTGATGCAGGGGCCACACCAGTGGGCAAAGAAGTCGACAAGGACGACCTTGCCAGCGTACGCTTCGAGACCTTCATAGTCGCCGATCTGCTCATTGGCTTTGATCGTCGGCGCGACTGAACCGACCAAAGTCATCTGAGACTTCTTGCTCTTCAGGCTTGCTGCCATTCGCGGTTCAGCGTTGGCGATGAGCTCATCAAGCATCGCCAAAGCGCCAGCTCGATCGCCGCTGCCGTCGAGGATATCGACTTTTGCCGTGCCAGCCATCCGCCGGACAGAGCTGATCTGCCCGCTCATCATCTGGTCTTCCGTTTCGGGAAGGTTGGCGGTCAGCTCATCCATATAAGCGAATGCACCTTCTACGCCGAGCAGTGTGTGGAGGCTCTCTCCAAGAATGGCGAGCGACCAGCCAGCACGGTCGACGATCGATTGATCGTTGTACGGAACCGCTAGGCGGCTGAAGGAGAGCGCCTTTTCTGTCAGGCCGAGGCCGCCGGCTTCACGAATTCCAAGAACCGCTGCATTGAAAGCATCCTCGGGGCTTGGTGTGAAGTCGTCTCGTTTCGCCTCGACGAATTTGAAGCCGTTGAGAAGGGGTACGCCAGCCAGCATTGTTGTCGTGCCGCTTCCCAAAAGGAATCTTTCTAGGAGCGCCGGAATAGCTTCGGATTGACCGGCTTGTGCACAGACCTGTGCCCAGGCATAGCTGTCCGCTCGCGGCACACCTGTGAGGTTGATGCCGTCGAGCGCATATTCTGCCATCAGCGCGAGCTCCAGATTAAGCGCGGCAAAGTCAAGAGATTCGCCAGCCTCTCTCGCTTTGGCAAGTGTTTCAGTACGAGTCACATTGATCTCTTCCAAGACCTTGTGAGGATCAGATGCAAAAACTGCTGCGCTGGTGAGAGCGGCAGCAGCCAAAGCTGCGAACTTGAGCTTCATGGGCTCGACTTTACCTTTCAGAAAAGAAAACAGCCTCCGCCCGATCGGGAGGAGGCTGTTTTGATCGATTCTATTTCGAATTTATCGAGCGTAGAACTCGACGACTTTCTGTTCTTCGAAGAACTCGGGGAAGTCATCTCTTTCCGGAAGAGCAACCACCTTACCAGCGAATCCTGGAACGTCGGGATCGACGTAAACCGGAACCGGAGCGCCTTCGTAGGCGTTGCGGGTGGCGATGTTTCGGCTGACCTCTCGGTCTCGAACTGCGATGACGTCTCCTACCTTAACGGTGTAGCTGGAGATGTTGACGATCTTGCCGTTGACGGTGATGTGCTTGTGGCTGACGAGCTGTCGAGCCTGCTCAATCGTCTTTGCATAGCCGAGTCGATAGACCTGAGTCTGCAGTCGGAATTCGAGCTGTCGAAGGAAGTTCAGACCTGTGTTGCCGTGCATTCGCATGGCTCGGTCAAAAGTTCGTCGGAACTGCTTTTCGAGCATTCCGTAGTATCGTCGGATGACCTGCTTTGCCAGAAGCTGCTCAGCGTACTCGGACATGCGCTGTCCGCCTCGCTGGTCGTTCGGGCCGTGCTGGCCGGGTCGATACGGTCGTTTCTGAGAGGGGCACTTTGGTTTGCCCCAGATGTTAAAGCCGACTTTGCGGCAGATGTCTGATCTTCGTCCTCTGTATGTCGCCATGCTGTTGTTAGCCTTTCCTTTGGTTTCACGGGCGCACAGGTCCCGCGGGCGCGATCTGGGATTATTGCATGAGTTCGATTGAACCTGCGGGACTTAGGTTCGGATCGCGTTGACGGTCCTGGCGCCGACGAAGAGCATGATCAGCATGATCGGCACCCAGACAGGAGCATAGACCAGCAGCTTGATCCCTTTGACCGCCCATGTCCGGCCGAGGGCGCTGAGGCCCTGTTCGGCGTCGGTCCACGCTTCATCAGACCAGGTGCCGGTCACCTTCTTGTCCTCCGGTTTCGGCTCCTGTTCTAGGCTGATATCGAGAGTCGACATCGCTGCCATGTTCCGCAGCCGCTTGGCTCGGGAATCGAGACTTTCGATCTCCATGCGTACGCTGGTGAGCCTGTCTTTGACGCTCAACAGATCATCGACATCTTTCGCATCGCGCAGGATATCGCGAAGGCTCTCTTCTTCGGCGCGCATCGTCTTCAGACGCGCTTCCGTGTCGAGGGTCTGCTCTGTGATATCGGGCGCAGATTCGCTGTCGCTCAGCTTTTCGCCGAGGCCGTAGACGATCTGCTTGAACTCTTCATAGGTGCTGCTCGGCACTCTTACGGTGAGGCGCGAAGTGGGCACATCAAAGCTGGAGTAGGTGTTCCGGTCTTCAACATAGCCGCCGACAGACTTGGCCGCACGGCTCAGGTCTGCAACCGACTTCTCGACCGACTTGACCTTCATCTGGATCCGGGCGCTGTAGGCGATCAGCCGGTCTGCACGCGGATCGACCATCTTCTCGGTCAGTTCGCCAGGTGTGTCGTCGTAGGAGACGTGCGGCGCCTTTGATGCTGGCGCCGACTCGTCCAGACCACCTGCTCGAGAGACTCCTTCCTTGGCTTTTTCGCCCGACCAGCCAAAGGCTGGTCCTCGTCCCATGTCTTCTGCCTTATCTTCCTGGTCCGCCGGGCGACCCTCGACGACAGAACTCTCAAGTCCATTCACAACGTTGCCAGCAACAGTCCTCGAACTCTCCACAGCCGCATCCTCGCTCAGCCCCGGCACAAAGGCGATTGCGAACACCACCAGCGCAGCAGCAGCGCCGATCGGCACCCATTTCTTGGTCCACCAGTGCTGGGCAGGCCTCGCCTTGAGGCCCGCCAGCGCCTGATCGAGGCCATCAGCCTGGATCTCTTTAGCGTGGTCCTTCAGAGTGGTCGACAGAGAGCGGAGCTGGTCCGCCTCTTTCTGCAGCTCAGGATCGGCTTCAACTGCTGCGCGAACCTCTTCGGCGCGCCCATCTGAAAGCTCACCATCGAGCCAGGCTTTAATATCTTCGTGGATGCTCATTGCAGTGCTCCGTCCAGTGTCTGTCGGAGGCCTTGAAAGGCGTGATGCAGCCGGGATTTGACGGTCCCTTCTGGCACGCCCAGAACGTCTGCGATCTCTCGATACTTGAGCCCCTCGATTTCGTGCATCAGCACGACCTCGCGATGCTCAGGACTGAGCTGCTTCAATGCGCAGCTCAGCACTTCGTTGTCGATCACCGACTGTCCGTGGTCTGTCTGTCTCATTTCGACCCATTCTTGAATCGGCGCTGGATCGAGCTTCTGCTTTCTGGCCGCAGCTCTCACATGGTTGTGGGCAATTCCCAACAGCCAGGTGCTGAAGCTGGACCGCTCGGCATAGCGGCCGATCGACTTCTGCATGGTCAAGAACGTCTCTTGCGTAGCGTCCTGACCCAGATCGGGGCCGAGCCGCCTGATACAGAATCGGCAGACGAGCGCATAGTGCTGCCTCACCAATTCTTCCAGAGCTGCTCTGTCGCCCTTTTGAGCCGATCTTATCGTTTCGCTCATTTAAGCGCCTTCGATCATGAGTGTTGTCGCCGTGCCGAAACGTTCAAACGAAATGAACTTTGTGCCAGGATCAGTCTCGATGCTATCCGCAATTGCCGCTGGACTGCTGGCTTCTGCTGCCCCCATCAACGTAATGTTCATCGTGGCGGACGATATGGGCTGGGGCGACCTGAGTTGTTTTGGAGGCGATATCAAAACGCCTCACCTCGACCAGATGGCTGCGCAGGGGGCGAAGCTGACCAGTTTCTACACAACTGCTTCGGTCTGTACGCCAAGCCGCTACTCGATGATGACAGGCAAGATGCCGTGGAAGTCGGCTGGCGGCCTGGGCGGAGTTCAGATGATTCTGGACAACCGGCACAACGTGAACGGCTTTGCTGAGGAGGAGACCACGATCGGTGAGCTGATGCAGGCAGGCGGCTACCGAACAGGGCTTGTCGGCAAGTGGCACCTGGGCCACGGTTCACCAGCCGATTTCCCCACCCGACATGGCTTCGACAGCTTCTATGGCGCGTCGGGCGGGTGCATCGACTACTTCCAGCACCGCTACGGCTTTCGGCATGACTGGTTCCGCGGCGAGAAGGCTATCAGCGAGGACGGTTACGCCACCCGACTGGTCACCAAGGGCGCTGTCGACTTTCTGCGTCAGGAATCCGACATGCCGTTTTTCCTGTTTGTTTCGCACTTCGCGCCGCACTATGGCAAGTCGATTCATGAAGCCGAGCCAGGCTCGGCAACCCTGCAGACTGGCGAGGCAGGGAACCACAAAGACCCTGTTGATGGAAAGACCAAGCATCTCCGCAACACACTGCAGGCACCCGAGTCGACTGTAGATGAATTCAAAGACGAGGCGGACCTCAAGCGGCGGTACTTTAAGGCGATGGTCCGTGAGCTGGATGACAGCATCGGCGAGATCATGGCGGAAGTGCCCGAAAACACGCTTGTGCTCTTTTTTGCTGACAACGGGCCGGATGAGACCATCTCATCGGCAGGCGACAGCGGAGTCCTCGCCGGCGCGAAGCACGGTTTGAATGAAGGGGGCATCAGGGTTCCTGCGATTGCCTGGTGGCCAGGCGAGATTGAACGAGGAATCACGGTCGATCAAGTCCTTTCGACGCTCGATCTCTATCCGACCCTCGCCGCAATGACGGGCCAGAAAGCAGATGGCCTCGACGGAGGCTTGGATCTCAGGCCGCTGATCGATAGCGAATCCGATCGTCAGCGCACCTTAGTCTGGAGACGCGGAAACACCCAGGTCATACGACGTGGAGATTGGAAGCTGATGGGGAACCGGCTTTACAACGTTGCCAGCGACCCAGGTGAGAAGCTTAATCGAGCTGAGAATCTGCCCGGTCTAGTAGCCTCTCTCAAAGTAGAAAGGGCCCGAACCCTGGCCCGCTAGAGACACAGAACCTACCTCCCAGGGTCAGGAGATTCCTTGACCCT
>JALGXY010000473.1 GCA_029824495.1 Fimbriimonadia bacterium | reverse complement strand
CAGGTTGATCTCAATTTTGAACGGATCATCGTTGGCAGGCGGTTTGACTCCAGCCTTGCCGTAGATCGTTGCCTTGTCCTTGCTGGGAGCGACCTTTTTTGAGTTCGCTTTGTCCCAGTTGTCCTCGTCGAACTGGCCTGATGCGGCTCTCGCTTCGATCGGGTTTGCAATCGCCTCATCGCCGGAATAGCTGATGTCATGGAAGGACATCAGCACGAGCTTGGCCGATTTTATGGTGCCCAGATCTTTGGGAAGCTTAAACCGCATGACCGAGAAAGAGAAGCTCATTGCAAACTCTCCGACGTCGCCTACTGCGCCCTGATCACTGCCCCAGCATCTCAGGTATTCATCAGAAACCTGATCGGGTGCGTGGGGATAGATCCAGAGGTCGTCTGTCGGGTTGAGCGTTGTGGAGCCGGCTGTCGCAAGCGCTGCTGCTGCGACCAAGGCTGTCAGTGCCATATCAGTATTCTAACGTCTTATCTTCAGTCCCGTTTGCCAGGTCTGGTGATTTCATTCCCGGCACAACGATTCTGCAGGCGATACAATCCTCGGAGATGCACGCGCTCAAGGTTCTCGAGTTCGATCAGATTCGAGTCCGTCTGGCAGATCAATGCGAGACGGAGCTTGGTCGTGCGTTGGCTGCCGATCTGATGCCTCTCTTCGATGAGGATCATGTTTGGATTCTGCTGGCTCAGACAGGCGAAGCACTCGGACTGGTCGAGACAGCAAGAATCTCGCTGGTCGGTGCGCGCGATGTCGGACCGCAGGTGAAGCACGCATCCAAAGGCGCGATCCTCGACGGAGAAGTGCTGAGCCGCATCGGCAGGACAATCAAGGTCAGTCGGGAAGCGAGCGAGGTTCTTGACCATCCGGACATTGACGCGCTCGCCCCGATGAGAGAGAGGCTCGGGAGCTGGCCGGTTCTGGAACAGACTCTGGCGGACAGTCTCGATTCTGACGGCTCGGTCCTTTCGTCGGCAAGTCAGACTCTCGCTTCGGCACGCGCCAGCATTCAGAAGCTGACAAAGCGGCTCCAAGAACGTATTCAGAGCTATACATCCGGACGATTCAGAACTCTCTTGAGCGATCCGATCTACACTCAGCGATCCGGACGTTACGTGGTGCCGCTGAAAGCGGAGAATCGCGGGAAGATCAAGGGAATCGTACACGACACGAGCGCCAGCGGTCAGACGATTTTTGTCGAGCCAGAGGAGATTGTTAAGCTCGGCAATGAACTGAGAGAGGCCGAAGCGACAGAGCGTTCAGAGACTCAAAAGGTCTTGAAGGAGCTCTCTGGAGCCTGCGGTGACGAATCTGAAGCGATTATCGAGTCGACTGAAGCTCTCGGAGATCTCGACCTGATTCTTGCCAAAGCTCGGCTGGGGCTCGAATCAGGTTCGCTTTTGCCTCTGAGAATCAAGGGGCCTGCCATGGTTGTAGAGCATGGTCGGCATCCGCTTCTTGATCGCAAGGAGGCCGTTCCCCTGACGCTGACTCTAGGCTGGGACTACGATGCGATTCTCATCACCGGCCCGAACACGGGCGGAAAGACCGTGGCGATCAAGACCCTGGGGCTTTATACAGCGATGGCACAAGCAGGTCTGATGATTCCCGCAGAGGTATGCAAGTTCGGCTGCTTTAGTCAGATATGGGCGGACATCGGTGATGAGCAGTCGCTAGAACAGTCTCTGTCCACTTTTTCGGGGCACATCAAGAACATCGGCACAGCGCTGAAGGCGATCAAGCCGGGGGCACTGGTTCTGCTCGACGAGGCTGGGGCAGGAACGGACCCGACAGAAGGCGCAAGCCTCGCCCGAGCCCTGCTCTTGGAGTTCAAGAACCGAGGAGCCAAGATTCTGGCCAGCACCCACTACGGCGAGCTCAAGGTTTTTGCGAGTACGGAGCCTGGATTTGTCAATGCTTCGATGGACTTCGATCGTAAGACCCTCGCTCCCACCTATCGCCTCCAGATCGGCACGCCCGGTTCGAGCCACGCTCTTAAAATCGCCCAGCGATACGGCATCCCGAAAGACGTGATCGAAGAGGCTGAACGGGGTCTTTCTGTATCTGAGCGAGACATCGCCAAGATGATCGAGTCTCTCGAGGAGTCTCAAAGGAGAGCCCGAGAGGCACAAAGCCGAGCAGATCGTCTCGCGGCGGAGCTCGACAAGGTCCAGCAAGAGGCCGAGGAGAAAGCGGATCGTGCTGACGAAGCGAGGCGAAAAGTGCGACGAGAAGCCGCAGACGAACTGAGCGAAGTCCTGCGAGAGATTAGGCTTGAAGCGGCAGAGATTTTCGAGTTTGTCAAAGCGAACCCTGGCCAAGAGGGAATGGACGAGGCCCGAAAGAAGCTGAAACAGCTCCAAGAGGTCGGACGAGAGTTTGTCAAAGAGGTCAAGCCGGAAGAGAAGCCTCCAACCCCTGTTGAGGCAGCTAAGATCATCAAGGGCTCTAAGGTGAGAATCCGCAGCCTCAACCAGACGGGCATTGTTCTGTCGAATCCGAAGGGCGGGAAGGTCGAAGTGCAGGCAGGGCCGATGAAGATGCAGGTCAAGCTCAAGGATCTGGTCCTTGTTGGCGAACCTGCCAAACCGAAGGCGCCCAAGTCTGATCTGTCGATCCGCACGGCAAAGAAAGACACAACCAGCTTTGAGCTTCATCTGCGGATGCTTCGCGCGGAAGAGGCGAAGGAGGCACTCGAGCAGTTCCTCGACGACGCGATTCTGGCCAGCGCACCATTTGTGAGAATCGTCCACGGCAAAGGCGGCGGAACCCTCCGAAAAGTGACTCGAGAAGTCCTGCGAACGCATGCCCATATTGGTGAAGTGCGAGATGGTCTGCCCCACGAGGGCGGGCAAGGTGTCACAATCGCAACGCTGGACTGAACAAAGGCCACACCTTTGAGCGTCTAGTTTCTAGGGCGGCCTGTGCCACACGGCTGCCTTTTTGAGGCTGAATTAATGAACTTGAAGACCCTTCTTGCAGCTGCTCTCCTCGTACTCCTTGCTATCGGCTGTGCCGGTGGCGGCGGAGGCGGCGGTGGCGGCGGAGGAGGTGGTGGCGGCGGCGGTGGCGGCGGAACAGGCGGCGACCTCGGCAGCGATCCACCGGCTTCTGGTCAATACATCGAATTCAAGCGCGGATCGAGCATTGTCGACCCGTTCAGCCTTAAGCCGGGCGATACGATCGTGATCGTTGTTGCAAACTACGACGTAGTCGGCAATCGAACTGAACTGCCGACATCCAACTGGTTCCTCAGCGGTGGCACCGGTGCTGTCTCACTCTCCAACGTTGGAGTTCTGACGGTTACGGGAACATCTGGTGTGTTCCGCGTGGAGGTCGATGCCAATCTGAGCGGCAACAACATACACCTCACTCAGAACGCCCGTTCGACGGGCGACACCACCAAGATTACAGGCACTGTTGCGGGGATGACCACGAGCATCGGTGTCAAGTACATGGAGGTTCAGGTTTTCGACGCGACGGGCTCTTTTGTCTCAGGAGCAGTCACCGGCGACGATGGCCACTTCACAGCCTATGTTCCGGCAACTGCTAAGAGCATTTCGATCAATCGAGATTCCGTGAACACAGGCACGTTTTATCGCATGATCCGCTACCTGGGCGATTACTATACGATGAGCGGGGTCACCTGTTCGATCGATATCGGCAGCCCGACCCCGGGCAGCACGAATCAGCTTCCAGGAGTTCTTCAAATTCCGGAACTGACGTCTGGTCCCCCGCCACCACCTGGCGGCTGCTCTTAAAAGGAAAAAGCCACCAAAATCGACTCACGGGTGAACCTGGTTTAACCTGCACCTGTAGAATAGGGCGGAGTGGGTCAAGAAACCGACGTCAGAGTCTCAGATGAGGCTATATCCAACGAGAGCATCAGAGAGATGCTCGAGTTGGCAGACAGGCTGCGCCAAGAAGCTGGCGGAGTACTGGATGATGAGGCTATTGAAGCGGTCGCGGTTGCGACCGGTGCCCCCGCAGACTACGTCCGCATAGCGGTCAGCTCGTCTTCAGAAGAGGACATTGGCCAGCGGCAGACACTGATCGAGAAGATCAGAGAGTTTGCACTGGCAGTCGATGCCCGCCTGCGGCGTTCCTTGATGATCGGATCGCTCGGTATCGGCAGCGGGCTCTTTCTGGCTCTGTCACGCGGTCTGAACAACGGCAGCGAACTGACAAGCAGCGTCGCTTTCGCATTCACTCTCGGCGGGTTGATCTACGCTTCGATGGCGAGCGCCCGATCCCTTTCGATGGTGTTGGGAGCGGTGCTTGGAGCCACTGCCTACTTTATGCACCAGCTTGTTGCGGTGTTGTGGGGCATTTTCCCGATGGCGACCGGCCCTTCAGAGTACGCCTGGACGATGGTGCTGTCCATGACCGTCCTCGGTGCAGCATTGGCTGGCGGCGGCCACTCTTTGTGGAGATCAATCGGCAAGCGGCTGGGTCTTCGAGATTCTCAGGACGAGCGCCGAGAACTGGTCGCTCAGCTGATGGAGATCCAGGACAAGCTGAAGGCAGAGGAGCATGAGGCGGTCTTTCTCAGCATCGACATCGTCGGCTCGACTCGCATGAAATCAGAGAATGATGCTCTTGCGATCGAGTACACATTTGGCGAGTACCACAAGTTTGTTGAGAGCCTGGTTCACAAGCATACAGGCCGTGTTCATTCGACCGCAGGCGATGGTGTGATCTGTGTTTTCCATTCGTCCGAATCAGGTTTCGACGCCGCCAGATCGATCATGGCTGGGTTGTTTGAGTTCAATGCATTTCGCAATCGAACAGTCAGTCCAATACAGGTGAGAGCTGGCCTGCATTCAGGCACCGTCATCGCCCCAGGAAGAGACACCAAAGGCGTGAACTTTGCACACGTGATCGACATCGCTGCGCACCTTCAAAAAGAGGCGGACGTAGGAACGCTCGCTGTCAGCGAAGACGCGATCGATCAGATCGAAGGCGACTGGCCTGGCACAGCCGACATGATCGAAGTCGAAGGGGTCAAAGCGAAGCTGTGGAAGCCTCGAAGCACCCTGGCCGAGACGTTCGAATCCGATCGGATCTAAGCTCGGTCATCACGGACGCGAAAATCATTCTCTTGTCCCCCATCGTTCAGTCCATCTGGGCCTGTGCTGTACAGATCCCACCACGCGCTGCTGACCCGGCTGGAGCTGTAGCAGAACGGCCGCCCGCTGTATGGATCGGTGATGTTCTGCCCAAGTGATTTATCGAGTTTGTCGGGCGCCTGCCGTGTGAGGAGAACCGTCTCCTGAAGCTTGGCATCGACACCGATCAGGCGGATACGACAGAGCATCTTGAAATACTGGCTGCGAACAGTCGTGAGGGGGCTGACTGCGTGCGGCAGAAAATCTGACCAGCCCTCTCTCGGTCCGGTCTTGGTCCAGGTCTGCTGATCGGCCAAAGGAAGGCTGCTCTGTTCTCGGTAGTAATCAGATGCCGCCTCGACATCTGCTTGGAAACCCTCAAACCAGCCTTTCACCTCGTCCCCTTTCAGTCTTCCCAATCGCTCTGCCGAGGCGGCCACTTTGCCGCCAAAGCGGGAGGCGTCTCCCAGCCGGTCTGATTCACCAGATTCGTAGGCCTCCATGATGCTGCTGATCAGGAGCAGAGCTTTTTCTTCGGCCAGATCGTACGACCTGGACAGTTCTGGGAGGTCGGATTCGGCCGTAGACGCAGCCGCTGCAATCTGGTCGAGCTGATCGAGAGGAAGCACTTTAAGGTGCTCAGCGATGATGCTGGATGCATCGGCAATCGATCTCGCGCCGACGCTCTGCTCTGAAGGACCGCCGCATGAGA
>JALGXY010000472.1 GCA_029824495.1 Fimbriimonadia bacterium | reverse complement strand
GACCGCAAAGTGATCCGCATCGCTGTGGGTCATGACGATGGCGGTCCAGTCTCGCGCATCCAGGTTGTAGCGAGTGAGCTGCTGCCATGTATCCGGGCCGAAATCGAGCTTGATGCAGTCGTCGATGACGGCTGCCGATCTCATCCGAACGTCTTTGCCGCCATGCTCTCGGGCATAGTTGCTGACTCTGGTGTTTCCGAACAGGCCCGGCACTCCGTCTGCGCCGCCTGTTCCCAGGAGCTGAATCTTCATTGATCAGTCGTCCTTGAGCTGCCATACAACGAGGCCGCTCAATAGCTTTGGATAGTAGTAGGTGCTCTTTTGGGGCATGAAGTCGCCGTCTGCAGCGACCTCACGCATGTTGTGAACGGTTGGTGGGTTCATCAAGAATGCTGCCGGCGAATCGCCTTCAACTGCCTCGACAGCCTCCTCTTCCGAGCGTGTGTATCCAAAGAAATCGTGACCGGTCAGCCCGAGCAGCTTGGCAAAGATGAAGCCATGAAGGATGCTGACATCGAGGTTCTTCAGATTCGCTCCGCCTTCGATTTCGGCTTGAGACGCCAGGCCTTCGATCGAGTCGACTGCTGCTGTGAAGCCGTTTCCGCCCGGCAGAGCCACTCCAAAGGCCCGTCGGCCTGCGGCCTCTTCTGCTTCAATTCGAGCCATCAGCTCGCTGTTGGGGCAGTCGTTGATCTCGAAGTGCTCGGCCATTTTCGCTTTGAGCTCGTCGCCCGAGATCGGCATCTTCTTAAGAATGCGGTGGGTTGGCAGAAGAACGAGGCCAGGATCACTGATGCTGGTCAGAGCCATCATCATGTAGTCCTCAGCGACCTCTTCATCTCTGTCCCCGAGAGCTTCGCGGAACGAAAGGGCTGTCTCGTAACGGTGATGCCCGTCGGCAATCCAGACTCTGCTCGGGCCGATCTTGCTCTGGATTTCGGCGATCTCTGCTTCGTCTGAAATCAGCTCCAGCTTGTGTGTGATGCCGTCGTCTGTCTTGGTCTCACCAGCCAGAGTGGCCTCGGAAGAGGCGATCTTCTGGTGGATCGAGCCATCGTTGTCTTCAAACAGTCCAAAGATGCACTCGACGTGGCTGCGTGTCGCCTCAAGAATCCTCATGCGGTCCTCCTTATGTTTGGGGAAGGTCCGCTCGTGGGGAAGGACAACGTTGTTCTCGTACTTCTCCAGCTTGATCAGCGTGATCAGCTTGGTGCGGGTGCAGACCTCACCAGTGCCCGGCACTTCGAAAACCTGGGTGTAGCGGTAGAGGCAGGGAGACTCATCGGCTTCCATCACACCTTCATCGCGCCACTGCTGCAGGCGCTGGGCGCTGCGGGCGTACTTGATGAACTTGCTTCGGTCGCCTTCCTGCTGCTCGGGCAGGGTGACCATAACGATGTTGTTCTGGCTCTTCGAGCCGAGCTCTTCCCGCATTTGGGAGGAGATGACATCGTACGGGGGCGCAGTCAGATCAGCCAGGCTGCCGGCTTGATCTGAATAGCGAAGACCATGGAATGGCCGAATGGTCGCCATGGGCGGAATCATACCGATGCTGCTCTTGGGGTCCTGGTACACTTGACTCTGTGCCTGAGCCGGCCCGACTTGCAGAATTTCGCAATCTAGCTGAGCAGAGACTTGATCTGCTGCTCCCCACGGCTCAAGAATCCCCTTCTGAACTCCATGCCGCAATGCGCTGGTCTGCGCTGGCTCCCGGCAAGCGGCTGCGGCCTGCCCTGGTCATGGCGAGCTGTGAGGCTCTAGGGTGCGATCCCACCCATTCGCTCGATGTTGCCTGTGCGGTGGAGATGGTCCACTGTTTTTCTCTCATCCACGACGATCTGCCTGCAATCGACGATGACGATCTTCGCCGAGGCAGGCCAACCTGTCACGTCAAGTTCGGCGAAGCGTTGGCGATTCTGGCCGGAGACGCGCTATTTGCATTGGCGTTCCGAGTGGCCGCCAACATGAAAGCCTCGGCCGAAGCGAGGGCCGACGCTGTCTCGGTTCTGGCTGGGGCTGCCGGCACACCGGGTCTGGTCGCTGGAGAGGTCCTCGATATCCTCGCCGAAGGCACAGAGCCCAACCTGGAAGCTGTCCAGCAGATACACGCCTGGAAGACCGGCAGCCTGATCAGCGCATCGTGCGTGCTTGGTGGGATCATCGCCGGAGCGGATGCTGAGCAGCGGCAGCACCTGAGCGAGGCTGGTCGCTGGGCTGGTCAAGCATTTCAGATCGCGGACGACGTTCTCAATGAGACATCGACGGCCGATCACCTCGGCAAAGCGGTCGGTTCTGACCGAGAAAAGAGCAAACAGACCTATCCGGCACTGATGGGATTGGAGGCTGCGAAAGCTGCCGGAGAAGAGTGCGTTGAGCGTGCCGTCGAGCATGTTCAGCGGCTTCCTGGACCGAAGGAAGCGCTGCAGTCCCTGATTCGGTACTCGGTTGACCGAACCCTCTGATTCTGAGAGGTAGAATCGCACCATGCCTCCGATTGGGGAAGGTGACAAAGTCCGTATCGTCCTTGGTGACGTTTCAGAAGCTGATCAAGAGATCCATAGCCTACACAGCCATCTCGATGGACTGGAAGGTGTGGTTGAGTCACGCTATAGCGCTGACGAGATTGCCGTAAAAATCGACCTTGAGACGCTGCCGAAGATTCCTGGTCAGGTTCACACAGAGTCGACCAAGCGGATGAGAGCCAAGTTCCTGGAGGCGATCAGCGAAGACCAAAAGAAAACGCTGACAAAGGAGGAGCTGAAATTCGTGCCGCACTACGTGGTTCTTGTCAGAGACAAGGACCTCAAGAAAGTTTAGGCTTCTGCCCCCTTGGGGGTGCTCATGTCTGAGGCCGTCTTTGGCCGTACGGACCTGCTGTTCAGCCTGATTGCGCAGCAGAGCAAAGCAGAGTGGGCTGCCAATGCGGCTCTTCACCTCGCATTGACCCTGGCGAGTGTCGTTGTCTTCGGACTCCTCACCTTTGTGATCATCAGGCTCATCGCGACTGACGAGCTGGATATCGCCCCTGGCGTGGCCCTGATCGGCTCAATGCTCGTCACTATGGTGCTCTTGATCTATGCCAAGAGCGCTGTTCTGAGCGGAATCGTCCTGCTCGGCAGCCTGGCAGCCGCGGCGTTTGTGCCGTATGCCAAGACTCAGATGGACAATCAGCTTCTCGATTCGATTCCCCTAGAGGCTCTTGAAAAGGCGCACCTTTCGCTGACCGGAAAGCCGGACAACCCGAGCGCCTGGTTCCAGGCAGCGAGAGCTCTGCATGGTATGGGCCTGCCAGGGCACGCGATTGTGATCGCTGAATTGACCCTCGGCAGCATCTCAGACGAGATAGATCCGAACACGAACGTCTCGACTAGAAGCTATTTCCAGCGCGAGGCGACGATGATCAAGTACTGGAAAGAGGAGCTTAAGGACGAGACAGCCTTTGACCCTGTTCCGTGCCCTACATGCCACATCCCGAACCAAGCAGGAACGATCAAGTGTGTCAAGTGCGGTGGACCCTATCTGCTGGAGCTGGCCCGCAAGACGTTCAGCAAGAAACAGGTCTGGTCACGCCTGGTCTTGGGATATGCACTCTGTTTCCTCGTGATGGCGGCGTGTGGCTTTCTCTCGCTGGTTGTTTCTGGCTCGATGATGTACGTCGTACTTTTCGGTGGTCTGGCTGTTGCGGGGGTCTCGCTCTGGCTGATGTTCCGAACCAGGACGCTGGGCGGTACCAGGTCTGACCAGTACTAGCCCGGCGTGTCAGAATCTCTGCGATGGCTGGCCATTCCAAATGGAAGAACATCCGCATTCGCAAGGGCAAACAAGATGCGATCCGCGGGAAGCTCTTTACCAAGCTTGCCCGTGAGATCATCGTTGCAGCAAAACTGGGCGGCGGCGACCCCGAAAAGAACCCGCGCCTGCGTGTTGCAATCGAGAAGGCAAAAGAGTCTTCGCTCCCTAAGGAGAACATCGAGCGAGCGATTGCACGTGGCTCTGGCCAGGTAGAAGGTGCCGATTACGAGGAGATCACCTACGAAGGGGTGGGGCCGGGCGGTGTCGCCTTCATGGTCGAGTGCTACTCAGAAAACCGCAACAGGACCGTCAGTGACCTGCGTCACGCCTTCAGCAAGAACGGCGGAGAGATGTCTCCCAACGGCTCAGTTGCTTGGCAGTTTAAGCGGTGTGGCCAGATCGTGGTTCTGGCGGATGGTGTCGACGAAGACGAGTTGACGATGGCGGCTCTGGAAGGCGGCGCAGAAGATGTGAGGCCGGAGGACGGCGCATTTATCATCGAAACAGCCCCCGAATCTCTGCACACCTGTCTGGTTGAAGTTGAGAAGGCTGGATTCTCCGCCAAAGAGGCCGACTTAACACGGATTCCGACCAACCACGCAGATCTCTCTGAAGACGATATGCGCAAGACAATTCGGCTGATGGATGCAATTGACGATCTTGACGACGTCAAAGAGACCTTCATCAACGTCGATATTCCTGAGTCGCTGCTTCAAGAAGCCTGATACGCCATGCCCAAAAACAAACGCCTGCCTTGGCTTACGATAGTCATCCTGGTTCTCTGCCTGGCTGGCTCGATGGCGGTGTTTCTCAACGGCGAGCTGGTCAATGACTACGGTTTCCTCAGCTCGGCACCCGCATTCTCCAGCGCAGTCACGAGCCTTTTTCTGCATGAGAATCTGATCCACCTGTTGGGCAATATGGTCTTTATTGCCGCGGTCGGCCCGATGGTTGAGCTGGCAGTCGGCCGAATCAAGTTTCTCCTGATCTTCCTTCTGGGTGGGCTGGCTGGTGTCTTGGGACACTATCTGATTGGCGGAGCGGGCTCAGTGCCTTCGATCGGTGCATCTGGAGCAGCCGCAGCTTGTCTGGGCTACTGCTCGATACGCTATATGAACCTCAAGGTGCCGATTCTGCCGAACGTAGGGGTGGGAATCTGGGCTGTTGCAGTTCTTTGGGCGACCCTTCAAGCACTTGCAGGAGCATTTCGCTTAGGCACTGAAGTGGGCGGCACAGCTTACTGGGCGCATCTGGTCGGCTTCCTTTTCGGCATCATCATCAGCTTTGTTTTCCGCGCTCCGAAGGCGGCCAGTCTTGAGTTTGGGCATGCTGTCCTCGAGGAGATGAACTCGCGCAGCCCGGCATCGGCGCTGCACGCAGCCGAAGAGCATCTGGTGCACCACCCGAACGACAACAAGGCGATTGCACAGCGCCTGGAGGCCCTTCACGATATGCACGAAGTTGATCAAGAGGTTGATGTGCGTCTTGAGCTTCTGCGATCTGGTCAGACCGGATTCGATGCTGCAAGTGTCGTCAGGCTATGCGAACTGAATCGGCTTGAGGAGCTGCTGCCGGCAGAGCGGGCAAAACTGGCAGACTCATTGAAGGCTGATCATCCAGATGAATCGCTGATGCTGCTTGAGTCTCTGGTCGGCCTTGCTGACTCCGACCCGGCCAGGCCGGACGCCCTGTTGGCGATGGCGGAGGCCGTCAAGACGTCTCAACCTGATATGAGCCAAGAGCTTTTGAACGAATTGAACGAGAAGTATGCTCTTCACGGAGCGGCAGACCTGGCTCGGGCAAAGGGGCTGATTCAATGAAAAAACTCTGGCGGAAAATTCAGCCCTATTTCATGCCGCAGATCGTCTATCTGATCATTCGGCTGATCGGCATGTCGCTCAAGATCGACACACGGGGCTGGAAGGCCGTTCAGGAGTCGAAAGGGGGCCGTATCTGCGCGGGATGGCATGGCCAGACGTTTGCAGCAGCAACTCTCTTCCGTGGGCTCGGGGTCTTAACCCTGATCAGCACCTCG
>JALGXY010000471.1 GCA_029824495.1 Fimbriimonadia bacterium | reverse complement strand
GGTCACCGTGTCATAGCGGAAATGCAGCCATTCCTGATCATGAGCCGGGTCCTCGATCTCCAGCGGATCACGGCCCGAAACCTCCTGGAATGCCTTGCGCGTGTGCTCTGAGTAGCAGAAGTCGTAATCGGGGAGCTCCTCGGTCTGGTCGACATCGTAGGTGGACCAGAGAGCATCCGGGAGAATCACGTCCGGATAGCGGACATAGTCGAGGTGGACGCCGTCGACAAGCGGGTGTACAGCCAGCTCATCGACCTTCTCTTCAATGTATCGCTGAACGGCCGGCAGAGCAGGCGAAATCCAGCGGTAATAGCCGACATAAGGCGGCTGGTCGAAGCACGATTTGCCGCTGCGGCTCACCATGAACCAATCAGGGTGGTTTTCACGAATCCAGCCGTCGCCCCGGTTTGTGGTCCACATCCAGATATGCACATCGAGCCCGGCCTCCTTCATGGCGTTCAGGTGCATCTCATTCAGCCCGCCGCTGAAGAAGATACCTGTCAGCCCTCTCGCGCGAAGCGACCTGTATTCAGCCTTGACTTTCGCCTCATCATCACCGCCGCGAGGCCCGGACCAGATCCAGTACTTCCGTGGATCTGTGGCCTTTCGGCGCTGCGGAGCGGCGGCTTCGCTGGGCTGAGAAATCAGGGGTGCACCAGTCGCTGCTGCTCCAACTCCTGCGGCCGCGGCACTCTTCAGGAAATCACGTCGATTCATGAGCCTATTTTGCCCGAGATTTCGGTCGAGATGTGCTCATATCACCTGGCGGGGCGCGGTCGGCATCGGCCATGCTAGAGACGAGTGATCAGCGTGGATCAGCAGAACGAGAAAAATTGGTTTGACTTCGTCCGTGAAGTTCAGTCTGGGGCACACCCGGATTTTGCTTATCACTGGCAGAAGTTTCGATCCACTTATGCCGATAGAGCCGTTTCGAGCGGACCTCCTCCTGCCTGGAAACCCACGAGTTCAGACTCGAATCTTGCGCGGATGATGGCCGCGGCCGGCTGCGATGACTACGCGTCGTTCCATCGCTGGTCGGTCGAGAATCGTGCTGAATTCTGGGGGCAGGTCATCAAAGACCTCGAGCTAGACTTTGACACCGAACCGCGCACCGTTCTTGATGAATCGGGCGGGCCGAGCCGGCCAGACTGGCTTCCCGGCGCAGAGCTGAATATCGCCATGAGCTGCCTTCTGCAGCCGGCTGACAAGACAGCGATCATCTCCGGTTCTGACGGAGCGTTGGAGACCACCAGACTCACCTATAGCGAGCTGCGAAAGCAGGCGATGGCCATCGCCTCAGGCCTGACTGCTCGGTTCCAAAGAGGGGATGCGATTGCGCTCTATATGCCAATGGATGCCGACTGTGTTGCAGCCTATCTCGGCGTTGTTCTGGCAGGGATGTGCGTGGTCTCGATTGCCGATTCGTTTGCTGCCGCAGAAGTCAGCAAGCGACTTGAAATCGCCGGCGCGAAAGCCATTATCACAGTTGATAAGTTCCTCCGAGGCACCAAAGAGATCGGTATGTACGACAAGGTGAAGGGCGCGGGTGCTCCGACGGCCATCGTGATCCCCCTCAACCCGGCAGACCTTCCCAACCTGAGGCCAGGCGATCTGCATTGGGCCGATATCCAAGGCGACCCGGATTTCACGCCGGCCACCTGCGCACCATACGATGTCATCAATGTGCTGTTCAGCAGCGGAACAACCGGCACTCCGAAGGCGATTCCGTGGACACACTTGACCCCGATCAAGTGCGCGATGGATGGACGCCTGCACCAGGACATCACCAAGGATGACGTGGTCGCTTGGCCGACCAACATCGGCTGGATGATGGGGCCATGGCTGATCTTCGCCACCCTGCTAAACGGCGCGACCATCGCGCTCTACGAGGGCGCTCCAACCGGAGCGGGCTTCACCAACTTCATTAAAGAGGCCCGCGTTACGGTGCTCGGGGTCGTGCCAGCTCTGGTGAGGGCCTGGCGAGCCAGCGGCTGTGTCGAGGTTAATGAATGGCCTCAGATCCGCGTTTTCAGTTCAACTGGAGAGCCGAGCAGCCGGGAGAACTACCTCTGGCTGATGGCCACGTCAGGCTACCGCGCACCCGTGATCGAGTACCTGGGCGGTACAGAGATCGGCGGAGGCCATGTCACAGGGACGGTTGTACAGCCTGCCTCACCTTCGACCTTCACCACACCAGCACTCGGCCTCGATGTCCTGATTCTTGACGACGACAATCGCCCCGTCGAAGAGGGGCAGAGTGGCCAGATGTACCTGGTGCCGCCCTCGATTGGCCTGTCACAAAGCCTGCTGAATCGCGACCACGATTCGGTCTACTACGACGACTGCCCTTCCGGTCCGAACGGTGAGATTCTGCGACGGCACGGCGACGAGATGACCCGGCTGCACGCAGGCTATTGGCGAGCCCAGGGCCGGGCAGATGATACGATGAACCTCGGCGGCATCAAGGTGAGCTCACTTGAGCTAGAGCGTGTACTCGACAGCCACGAGGCGGTTTACGAAAGCGCAGCTGTTGCGGTTCAGCCGAGCGGGGAAGGGCCAGAGCACCTGGTTGTTTTCGCCGTGCCGGCCGGAGATCCGAACGCAGAACAGCTGCAGAAAGATCTTGGCAAGCTGATCTCCAAGGAGATCAACCCGCTCTTCAAGATCTACGATCTGGTCTTGACGGAGAGCCTGCCGCGCACTGCCTCGAACAAGCTGATGCGCCGGGTTCTTAGGAAGCAGTACTCCGACGGAGTTTGAGGATCACATTCCAGCTCCGATCGCCCTTCTTGCAGGCGACAACCAGATGCGTTGGCCGACCCATGTCATCGGTCAGCACAAACGGCCGCTCCATGCGATCTGGCACCCAGCTTGTGCCGTCGTCAAAATGAATGATCTTCGTGGTGAGGTCGCGCTGCTCGGCATCTTTCCAATCGTAGCCGTTCTCGCTCACCATCATGCCGATGCGGACATGCGCATGATAGACCGCGTACCAGCGGTTTTCGGCCTTGTTGTGCCACATCGACATGTCCTCTGTATCAAACTCGTCGATGACCGCCTTTTCGTAGTAGGTGAAGGGGCCGGTCGGTGTTGGTCCGGTCGCCAGGGCCTGATTCCGACTTGAACCTCGCTTCATCTCTTTGTCGCCCTTGATAATCATCAGGTATTCGCCTTTTGGGCCACGAGTGATCGCAGGGTTGACCGTCAGTTTAAGAATCGGGCCGCCCGGCTCAATAATGGGCTTCTCGGATCTTGTCCAAGGGCCGTAAAGCGAGTCGGACCAGGCCACGCCCGTGCGCTGGCTGTTGCGCAGCGGCAGCCAGAGCGGGTGGCCGTAGCCGGTTCGGCCAGTATCGAGCAGCTTTTCGCCATCAATCTCTTTATTGGTGTTCGCGATGTAGTAGAGCCAGTACTTATCCTCAAATTTCTTGATCTTGGGGTTGTGTACGTTCGTGTGATCCCAGTGTCCTGGCCGACCGGAGTGCAGCTCAGTCTGGACATGCCGATAGGGTCCTTGTGGGTTTTCTGAAACTGCGTGAGCCGCCTGGCAGTGAGTCAGCCAGGCGGTGAAATTGACACGGCGGCGCCAGCGAGAATAGAAGAGGTGATAGAGTCCTTCCTCATCTTGGATAATGCTCGGGCACCAGGTGTGCCAAGTAGGGCTGGCAAAGACGCCCTCTCTGGGAAGGTGATCCTCAAACGAGGCCTTAGAAGCCGCTGGGAGGGGCAGGACCTCTAACGTTCCTGCCCCCACCATCATAGCCGCCAATAGGGCGATCACTGAATCAGCTCCGTCATAACACGACCAGCGACGTCAGTCAATCGGAAGTCGCGGCCTTGATAACGGTAGGTGAGTTTTTCGTGATCGATGCCCATCTGATTCATGACTGTCGCGTTCAGATCATGGATGTGAACTGCGCCTTCATTGTATTGATCCTTGATCGGGTCAATGATGTTGCCGTCATCGTCGACGATGTTGTAGCTGTAGTCGTCAGTCTGGCCATAGCTGATGCCTGGCTTGACGCCGCCGCCTGCCATCCACATGGTGAAGCAGCGCGGGTGGTGGTCACGACCGTAATTCTCCCGAGAGAGCTGGCCTTGGCTGTAAGTGGTTCGGCCGAACTCGCCGCCCCAGATAACAAGCGTCTCATCGAGCAGTCCTTTCCGCTTCAGATCTTTGATCAGCGCGGCACAAGCCTGGTCGATGTCCTTGCACTGGTTCGGGAGGTCACCCGCCATGTTTCCGTGCTGGTCCCAGCCTCGGTGGAAGATCTGAATGAACCGGACATCCCGCTCGGCGAGCCGTCTTGCGAGCAGACAGTTGGCCGCGAATGTGCCTGGCTTGCGGCTGTCTGGGCCGTACTCTTCAAAGGTCGATTCTGGCTCCGAATCGATGTCCATCAGGTCCGGCACGCTCGACTGCATGCGGTACGCCATTTCGTACTGCTCAATTCGAGCATTAATCTCTGGGTCACCAAACTCTTCGAGCTGTTTATTGTTCAGCTCCGCGATTCCATCGAGCATCCGCCTACGAGTCTCTCGGCTCAGGCCCTCTGGGTCGCTGAGGAACAGGACCGGGTCGCCTTGAGATCGCAGTGAGACGCCCTGGTGGTGGCTCGGCAGGAAGCCTGTGCCCCAAAGCCGACTGTAGAGCGCCTGCGCCTCTTTTCGGCCTGTCCACGAGCTGTGCAGGACGATGTAGGTGGGGAGATCCTGATTCATCGCGCCGAGGCCATAGCTGGTCCAAGAACCAAAGCTCGGCCGTCCTGGGAGCTGGCTGCCTGTCTGGATGTAGGTGATCGCCGGATCGTGGTTGATCGCGTCGGTGTACATCGACTTCATGACGCAGAGCTCGCCGGCAATTTCGGCAGTGTAAGGCAGCAGTTCGCTGACATAGATGCCGTCTTCGTTGTTGGCATGCTTCTCAAACTTGAATTTTGAAGGTGCAACAGGGAAGCGCGTCTGGCCGCTGGTCATTGTCGTGATGCGCTGGCCACGTCTCACCTCATCTGGGAGATCCTCGTCAAACACATCGTGCAGGCCTGGCTTGTAGTCCCACATGTCGATCTGGCTCGGTCCGCCAGACATAAACAAGTAGATCACACGCTTCGCTTTGGGAGCAAAGTGGGGCAGGCCGGGAAGGGCGCCTTTCGCCTGATCCTGTGCCATCAACGAGCCGTCCAGCATGGCCGAACCGAAGTCTCGGCCGAGAAGCTGAGACAGGGCCGCTGTGCCGACGCCAAAAGCTGATCTGCCAAACAGCTGGCGTCGGGTCATCATCAATTCAGATTCGCGGAGTGGATTCATGGTTCAGTCTCAGTGGGTGGTCAAAGTCTCGTCAAGGTTGAGGATCAGGCTGCAGAGCACAGTCCAAGCAGCGTGTTCAGAGGCATCGAGAGCCTCGTTGCGTTTCGATTCGCCGACAGTCAGAAGCTTCAGCGCGTTCTCTGGCTTAGCCAAATACTCTGCCCGCTCCTGGTTGAGGATCCTCTGCAGAATCTGCAGTTCGGAGCTCAACGGAGTGCGGCCAGTACAGAGGCTGAACGCCAAGGCGAGTCTCTCTTCATCAGAATCGGTCGTGCCGATGATTCGCTCTGCGAAGGCTCGGGAAGCCTCGAAGAACTGTGGGTCGTTCATAGTTGCCAGAGCCTGCAACGGCGTATTGGTTGTTGATCGCCTGACCGTGCACGCTTCTCGCGTCGGTGCATCGAAGATCGCCAGGGTTGCTGGAGGCGAGGTCCGTTTCCAGAACATATAGAGGCTGCGTCGGTAGAGCGCCTGTCCCTTGTCCTGCACATAGTTTGCCGTGTTGCTGGAGGTGTATCCCACAGCCTTCCAGAGCCCCAGAGGCT
>JALGXY010000470.1 GCA_029824495.1 Fimbriimonadia bacterium | reverse complement strand
CGTGGTCGTTCGAGCGTGACTCGCGCCGATGCCGACCGAGAGATCGTGCAGATGCGCAACGATCTACGTCGCATCGAAGCTGATCTATCGGCACGAATTCAGTCGGAGGAGGAGCGGACGGCGGCAGCAGCACGAGAAGCTCGCGCCATCGCAGAAAAGCAGCTTCAAGAGATACGAGCTGAACTCGAGAGTCTTAGGCTTCAAGCCGAGACTGTTCTGCCTTCGGAGGCTGCGAAGGAGGCTGAGCAGTACCGGGCGAGAGGCCGGGCCGCTCTCATCCGAGAGCGTGGTCAGGCTGTCGCAGAGGCGCTAGAGCTCCTGCACACGGCCTGGGAGAAAGCCGGTCCGAACGCCAAACAGATCGCACTAATCGAAGACCTTGAGAAGATCTTGGCTGCTGCTGCCGACGGTGTGCAGAAGATTCAGATCGGACAGGTTTCTGTCATCGACAATGGAGACGGTTCGACCCTGCCGAGCTACATTTCTGCCTACCCGCAGATGCTCAACCAGGTGTTTGAAGCTGTCGACGATACGGTCGGTATTTCGATCACGGACGCCATTTCGGGCCGTGAGCGCAAAACTGAGGAGGACAAGTCCTGATGTCATTTGGACTGGTGCCAATGCTCGTTGTTGGAGCATTTGTTGTGGTCGGTGTCGGCCTGCTGTTCTTCTTGGTGGCCATCACCAAAGACAAAAAGAGGGGCAATAACTAATGGCAATTGGAATCATCGCTGTAATCTTTTTCTTCTTCTTCATTCTCCTTATGGCGAATGCGAAGAACCTGTTCTGTCGCTGTGCACCGAACGAGGTATTGGTCTTTTCCGGACCGAGCAGCAAGGTTGGCGACAAGCGGTTCGGCTATCGAGTCATCTCGGGCGGCGGCTTCAGAATCCGCATTCCACTGCTTGAAAAAGTTGATCGGCTCGATCTGACGAACATGATCATCGAACTCTCGGCCAATGGCGCTTACGCCAAAGGTGGTGTACCGGTCAATATTCATGGTGTGGCAAACGTCAAAGTTGCCAGCCATGAACCGATGCTGAACAACGCTATTGAGCGGTTCCTCGGCAAGAGCCGAGCTGAGATCATGGCGATCTCTCAGGCGACGCTGGAAGGTGCGCTTCGCGGTGTGCTTGCAACGCTGACGCCTGAGCAGCTGAACGAGGACCGAGCGATGCTCGACCAGCAGCTCGTGCTGGAAGCTGAGCAGGACATGAGTGCTCTCGGCCTGGTGGTCGACTCGCTCAAGATCCAGAACATCACGGACGACGTCAAGTATCTCGACTCTATTGGACGTATCCGAAACGCCGAACTCTTGAGCTCTGCTCGAAAGGCAGAAGCGATCGCCCATGCCGACTCTCAGGTACGAGAAGCGGAGAACGATCAGAAAGAAAATCGAGCTCAGATCACCGCTCAAATCGAAATCGCGAAGGCGAACGCAGAGCGTGCCATTGCTGATGCCTTGACAAGAAGAGAGGCGGTTGTGGCAGAAGAGAAAGCGGCGGTCGCGGCGCTGGTCGCTCAGGCCGAGTCGGATATCCCGGTCCAGAAGGCGCGGATTGAGCAGCTGAAGCAGAAGCTCCAGGCAGACGTTATTACTCCGGCAAGAGCCGAGTATGAGGCTGCCGAGCAGGCTGCCCGTGGCTCTGTCGCTCCTATCGTGGAGGACGGACGCGCTCGAGCCGACGCTCTGACCCGGCTTTCTGAAAGCTGGTCAGATGCTGGCGATCAGGCCCGAGAGATCTTCATTATTCAGAAGATCGTTCCGGTCATCAATCAGCTCACCGATACGATCTCTCAGACGAAGATCGATAAGGTGACTGTGATCGACACAGACTCATCTGGCGGAAAAGGATCGATCGATTCTGGCCGCCTGCTTGCTCTTTCTGAGCAGGTGAAAGAGGTGTTCGGTGTCGACCTGGTCGGCAAGCTGCAGGACTTCGCTCCGGCAGAAGACGGCAATACACTGCCAGCTGCCAGTGTGGTGGAGAGCGATTCGCCGCCACCTGTTCCGCCTAAGGTGGATTAGTCGGCCATCGAGCCCCCTCCGGTTATCGGAGGGGGCTCATATTTTTAAAGCCGCGCAAACAGGTCGACTGAGTTGCCAGCCGGATCGAGGATCATCGCGTAGCGCTGGCCCCAGAACGCGTCCCAAGGCTCTCTCTTTCCCTCAAAACCGGCGTCGAGCACCTTTTGGTACATCGCATCGACTTCGGCGGGAGAGTCGCACAGAAACGCAAGCCCGATCCGCTGGCCTTGAGGCTCGACCCAATCGGTGAACTGCTTGACCAGATCCTCGGTATCCATCATCAGGCGCAGGCCGTTGGGGAGGGTCGCCTCGATGTGGTCTTCAGTCGCGTCGGGGAAGTCGACGCCGAGCAGGCGGTAGAACTCCACGGCTTTGGCCATATCCGGCACAACGATGCCGATTGCATCAAGCTTCATAGAGCAAGAGTAGCACCGATTTTAGGCTCAGAGCCGGTTTGGCAAGACGCGGATTCGACGCTTTGGATCTGTACCGACACTCTCTGCTGCCAAACGCTTCGCTTCGATCACCTGGAACTGCAGTTTTCTGGTTCTGGCGTCGCGTGGAGTGAGCTCGACCGGAGAACCTGTCGAAAGCACCTGTTCAACCGCAAACCGAGCCTCTTCGATCGCTTCAGACTCAGCGTCCTTGTCGCGGCCCTTACCCTTCAGGACATCATCAAGGGCACCAGCAATCTGCGTAAACGTGTTCGATTTGACCACGTAGGTGGGCAGGCCTCGAGGCAGGTCACGCATCTTGGCTGACTTGTGCTGCTGGCTCGACCGGATGGCGATCACCGCATCGGCCTGTTTGATGTCGTTGGTGATGAGGGCTGGGGCTTTTCGCTCGCGTATGGCTCGCTCCAGCCTGGTCCGGGCGATGCCGTAAGGGAAGACCTTGACGACCTTGTCGCCATCGCGGGACCGCTTCTTGTCGCCAGGTTTTTCGGGTTTGGAGGAGACGAGACTGGGGAACCGCTCGTTGAAGCCAGGCTCCTCGATCTCGGGGGTCTCTTCCTGCTGAACGACTTCGACTTCACCGGGGCTGGTTCGGACACGAACCTCCGGTTTTGGCTGGATGCCGCGCAGAACAAGATCGACGGTCTTCTGGACATCGTGATGGACAGCGAGTTTGTTGTAGTCGACCAGCTCAATCACGACATCAAAGGTTGGGGGAGACTTTCGTTCAAGCACGGTCTTCTGAGTGCCGCGCCGCCGTGCCTCGTCGTCACTCAGAGTCACCGTCTGAATGCCGCCGATCAGATCGGCCAGCGACGGGTTGAGCATCAGGTTTTCGAGCGTGCCGCCGTGGGCTGTCGCGATCAGCTGAACGCCTCGTTCGGCGATTGTGCGAGCTGCCAAGGCCTCAGCTTCGTTGCCGATCTCGTCGATGACGATCACCTCGGGCATGTGGTTTTCAACCGCCTCGATCATCACGCCATGCTGCTTTTCAGGAGAGGGGACCTGCATGCGGCGGGCGTTGCCGATAGCCGGGTGAGGGATGTCGCCATCACCGCCGATTTCGCTCGACGTATCGATGATGACCACGCGCTTTTTGACCTCGTCAGCCAGCACTCGAGCCACTTCCCGGAGCTTTGTGGTTTTGCCGACACCAGGCTTGCCGAGCAGCAGGATTGACCGCTCTGAGCGGACGATATCGTCAATGATGTCAATCGTGCCATCGATCGCTCTGCCGACCCGGCAGGTGAGGCCGATAATCTTCTCGCGGCGCGAACGGATACAGGAGATCCTGTGAAGGGTCCTTTCAATACCGGCGCGATTGTCGCCACCAAACTGCCCGATCGACTTGACGACGTAATCGATATCCGATGAGTCGACGACGAAGTCATCCCATCGGATGGTGGAGTCGTAGAATCGGCACTCGGCCGGGCGGCCGTAGTCGAGGACAATTTCGATCAGATTGTCTACTTCGGACTCCTGGATTCGTTCACGAATCGCAGGCGGAAGGACGTCGAGAAGTTCGGGCAGACCGTCAGAGTAGTTCTGCATGTCTGGTGTACTTATTCTGACGTCTAAACGGGATTGTTGGTGCGATTTTTTGGGCAATTCTCTTGAAAGTTATCCCTGATCAGCAAGGGTCAGCTCGATGTTCTTGGTGGACCCCTTTGACCAGACTTCAAGCGTCACTTTTTCGCCAGGCCGCTTATCGATCATCTGAAGGGTGTAGTCCATTCCGCGTCGCACCTCATTGCCATTGATCTTGGTGATCACGTCGAGTGGCCCGAGGCCGGATTGGTCGCCCGGTGTGTTGGGAAAGACTCGTCTGACCAGCAGCCCTGAGTCGGGCGGGAGATTCGATGCACCCACCTCGTTTGCTACAGCCTGCCGAAAATCTGCGTCACCAAGTGAACCGTCGTAGCGCCAGTACGATTCAACCCCGAGCCAGCCGTAGGCGACACGGCCGTTTGCACGAAGCTCTTCAACGATTTTCTCTGCGCGATGGATCGGGATCGCAAATCCGAGGCCGATGCTGCCCTCGTTGGGGGAGACGATCGCCGTGTTGATGCCGATCAGCTCGCCTGTGTCTGAGCAGAGAGCCCCGCCGGAGTTGCCTTCGTTGATCGCGGCATCGGTCTGAATCGCATCGACGAGAACTGTGTCGTCGAGAGGAATTGTACGGGCCATGCTGCTGACAACTCCGATCGAAACCGAATTTGTGAGTCCCAGAGGTGAGCCGACGGCCATCACCCAATCGCCGACTTCGAGCGACTGACTGTCTCCTTTGATTGCAGCCTCCAGTCCGGTCGCCTCAATTTTGATCAGACCGATATCGCTGCGCGGGTCGCGGCCGATGAGCTCTGCTTCGTAGGTGACACCGTCTGAAAGCTGAACAGTGATTCGCGAGGCGTCACGCACAACATGGTTGTTGGTGAGAATGTAGCCGTCGGTAGAGATGATGACGCCTGACCCAGAACTGAGGGGGCGCTCGAATTCGTCGCCAAATAGGGACTGTGCAACTCGGTGGGTGTTGATGTAGACCACGCTTGGCGTGATCCTTTTGGCTGCTTCGGAAAAATCGAAGCTGGGCCGCGTGATCGGCTGGTTCTGCAGCCCGGCTGCCCGACCATTGAAAATCGACCCGTTTTCAGCGGTGAACAGGGGCCTGTTCTGCCGCATGCTGCGGTCGAACCAGAGGGCTGCGGAGACCCCAAGAAATACGACGATAAAGGCTCCGACCACAAGCCCGATCAACTGCTTTCGACTCACTCATCTGATAGTACGCGATTGCTGGCATCCAGATTCCCCCTCCTCCTTTTTGCGAAGCGAAAGGGAGGAGGGGGTTAGGGGGTGGAGGGCAGTTGAGCGGGCGTGGGAAGTGCAGATGGGAACGTCCGCACCACAGAGTTTGAATTCAAATTATCTTCCTAGGCTTTTGGGAGAACTTAAAGTAAAGACAAAAAAGTCCCCTCCTCGTTTCAGTGAAATGAGGAGGGGGAGCATAGGCATAGTCAGTGGAGTCAGCGGTCAATGCGTCCGCCGCCGCCTCTGCCGTCACGAGGGCCTTCGCTTCGCTCAGGTCGAGTCAGTTTGAACGGCTTGCCGAGCATCTTCTGCCACTTAGACTTCTGGTCTTTGTTCAAGACCGAGAGGATCCTGGCTTCGACCTTCTTTTTGCGAGCCTGCATGTCTCCAGCAGGTCCGCCTTCGCCGCCGCGTCGCTGACCGCCTCTGAAGCCGTCATTGTCGCTGCCTCTGCGCTGGCCGCCGCGGGCGTCGCCACGCTGGCCTCCACCCTGTCGCTGTCCATCACCAAGTCTTCCGGGGCCGCCCTGTCGTCCGCCGGGGCCCATTGGACCGCGCGGCATGTTCTCACGGATGATCTCTCGAACTTCGCGGTGCTGCTTGTCGCTCAGGCCGACCTCTTCAGCCACATTGTCGCGGCCGAGAGCCATCGCTCCCTGCTGCTGAAGGAGGATCTGTTCAAACCGAGCAAACTGCTTCTTGTTGAGAATCTCCTTGATAT
>JALGXY010000469.1 GCA_029824495.1 Fimbriimonadia bacterium | reverse complement strand
TGGACGAGATGGACGCAATTGGCAAGGGTGACAAAGTCGTGGTTCTCGTGTTCAGCGAGTTTGGTCGGCGAGTTGCTGAAAATGGCAGCGCCGGAACAGACCACGGTCAAGCCGGCCCGATGATGGTGATCGGCAACAAGGTGAAAGGCGGCATCTACGGCCCGAATCCGGACCTTCTCGACCTGAACCGCGGAGATGTCAGATTCACCACAGACTTCCGTGACGTGTATGCTGATCTGCTTGACAACTGGATGGGCAGCGACTCGAAGGTTGTTCTTGGCGACGAGTTCGAAGGAATTGGCTGTTTCACCTAAGAAGCTGACTCAAACTCGAGACCAAAAACATCTGAAAACGCCTGCTCCACCTTGGGGCGGGCGTCTTCTTTGGTCACCTGCCTCCCCGTCTCTTCGGACAAGCTCGTCACTGGGTGGTCTTTGATGCCGCAAGGCACGATCAGGCTGAACGGCGAGAGATCATTGTCGCAATTGAGTGCGATGCCATGCAGGCTGACCCACTTGCGGACCTTGACACCGATCGCCGCGGTCTTTCTGTGGTCGATCCAGACCCCGGTATTCGGCGGAAAACGCCCGGCCTCAAGGCCAAACGCGGCACAGGTCCTGATGATCGTCTCTTCGAGATCACGCATCCACCTGTGCAGATCGCGACCGTGATTGTTCAGGTTGAAGATCGGATAGATCACAAGCTGCTTCGGCCCGTGAAAGGTGACGTCGCCGCCGCGGTCTGTCCGAATCACCTCGATCCCTCTCTTCTCGTACTCTTCCAAAGAGAGGAGGAGATTCTCTTCATGAAACGATGCGCCTAGAGTGAGCACTGGAGGATGCTCAACAAAGATCAGAGTGTCTGGCCGATCGCCCGCCAGCACCTCTTCGGCAGTCTGCTTTTGGTATTCCCAGGCCTCTAAGTAGCCTTTGCGGCCCAAATCGATGAGCTGACCTTTCATGCCGCGTTTGTCGGGTTGAGAACGATCGAGACTCGATGACCGTCAATCTCATCTTTGATCTCTGCCACCGCTTCATCCTCGATATACTTGACCACCTGTTCGGTGACTGCGATGCCGCCAACTGGGGCGCTCGCCTCGACGTGTGCTGCGATGTCGATCAGCTCGTTGTACGGCACCTCCTGCAGACTCGAGGCCGTCTGGCCGCAGTGGATTCCGATCCTCAGTCTCAACGGATCGACCAGTCTGTTGACCTGAGAATTAAACTCAGTCATTTCCGTCTGAACCTTCTTTGAGGCTGTCAGAGCCTGCTCAGGTGATTCAAAGCCGAGTACAGCGCCATCGCCGGCGGTTGAGAGCACCCTTCGCTGGCAGCCGCTTCCTGCACAAGATTGTGATACTCACGGAATGTAAACTCGATATCGAGCGGATCAGCCTTCATTTTGATCCTGGTGGAGCGAGCAACATCGACCACGACCACACACGCGCTCCTGGTCTTCGGGTTCAAAACCTTTTGGATCCTGATCGCTTCACCAATCAGGGCTGCCGGGTCATCGGTTCGAAGTCTTCGATGCCTCATGCCGCGTTCATCGACCTGCCCTGACCAACCTGAGAGGAGAGCTAGGATAAGCATGAAAACCATCTGTGGGTTGTGATCCCGTGCTGCAAGAAACGCCCCCATCTCAGCCGGACCATGTGGGCTGAGCGGAATAAAGCCGCACATGAGCGCAGCTCCATACGCCGAAATTACTGCGATAAAGGACCGCCAAACTGACCCGGTGAAATAGCCGAGCAGAACGACCCCAAAGATGCCGACCAAGTTGAAAAAGACGTTGGTGGACTCGATGATCGAGGGTCTCGCACCCTGGATCGGCAGAGCAGCGAGCCCCCAGGTGATCACCACTCTAATCACACCAAAAGCGAGGCCGAAGAGAACTCCAGAAAGTGGGAATGCGGCAGAAGTTCTCGCCCGCTCGATCATGGTTCGCTTTCGCTTGAGCTTGCCGGGAGATTCAGATGCCTCTCGCAGACGATCACGGATCGTAAACAGCCGAGAGATCATCTCCTGGCGGGTGAGCCCAGCCAGCTTCTTGTCTTGATCCTTGATCTGCCGGTACTGGCCAAGCACAGAAGAGACTAGGCCGAGACCCGTGTAGATCGCGGTGAAGATCAACGAAGCGACGATGATC
>JALGXY010000468.1 GCA_029824495.1 Fimbriimonadia bacterium | reverse complement strand
CACGAGCCAAAGTCAAGGAAGCTGGCGCGGGATTTGAGTTTGAAGTTCAGATTGTCGCCAGTGTCGAAGCGAATCCTGATGAAGATCTCATCAGCGATGAATCTCCGATGGGCGAAGCTCTTATCGGAAGAGCCGTCGGCGAAAAGGCGAGCTTCGAAGCACCGGCTGGCAGAGTCGAGTACGAAGTCCTCAGAATTCGTCGCTGAGCGACCGTCCCAAAACATCTTTAAGGGAGGGGTTTCCGTGGTATATTCCCACTTATCACCCCTCTCACTGGCCCTGTACCAGTACGCCTGAGGAAAACGATGAGTAAGGATTCAAGCAAAGCCCCGAAAGGCGGTTCAGTCCCGATTCCAAAAATGAATCGGGGTGTTAAAGGCTTCTATCGCGATGTCGTTCGCGAAATGAAGCACGTGAACTGGCCAACACGCAAAGAGACCACCCGTTTGACGGGAGTGGTTCTCGGCGTCTGTGGCCTGATCATTGTCTACCTATTTGCCGCATCAAAGGCATTCGAGACAATCATCGGGATCGTTCTCGGAGGCGGGAACTAAACCGTGCCGCGATCCTGGTACGCAGTTCACACGATCTCTGGCCACGAAAACAAAGTCAGAGACCTGCTCACTCGAAGAGCTGAAATCGACAATCTTTGGGATTACGACATCTTCGAAATCCTGATCCCCACTCAGCAGGAGCTGAGCACGCGGTCAGGCAAACGAATCCTGGTTAAGAAGAAGGTCTTCCCTGGCTACATTCTGGTTCAGATGAATCTGAATGACGACACTTTCAAGCTGGTCAAAGGCACAAGCGGTGTCACCGGATTTGTCCAGTCTGGAAACAGACCTGTTCCGCTTGAGCAGTACGAAGTAGACCGGATTCTCAAGAATCTGGAGAGCAGCGAAGAGGCACCAAAGGTGGCTTTCGAGAAAGGCGACATGATCCGCGTAATCGACGGTCCGTTCGTCGACTACCAAGGCAAGATCGAAGAGGTCAGTGCCGACAAGGAGAAGCTGAAGGTTATGATCAGCATCTTTGGTCGCGACACGCCCGTCGAACTCGAATTCACTCAGGTCGAAAAGCAGTAGGCTTTCTCGACACCATCATGCGGTGCCGTCAGCAGTTGTGTTGGCGGCACCGTTCTGTTTACTGATCCGTCTAAAACTGAGAACCCTATGCACTCTGAGATTGTCCTCCCCTCTCCACCTGCCAAAAATTGGCTGATCGGCGAACGCCACCCTGAGGCTGAAGCAGGACTGATCGATGAGCTGGGCATCTCACCGCTTGTGGCAGCAGTGCTCGCTCAGCGAGGGTTCACCGATCCAGAATCTGCGGACAAGTTCCTCAACCCTAAGATAGACCATCTCCACCGGCCGCAGCTTCTGCCCGATTTTGAGGAAGCAGCCAAGGCGATCCTCGGAGCTCGGGAACGAAAGGAGCTGATCTACATCCACGGCGACTACGATGTCGACGGCATCAGCAGCACGGCCCTTTTTACAAGATTCCTCAAAAAGATCGGGTGCCGTGTCCAGGCGCACGTGCCGCACAGGATGAAAGAAGGCTACGGAATCCACATTGATGCCGTCAAATGGGCCAAAGAGGCGGGGACAGACCTTTTTGTCACGTGTGACTGTGGCGTCAGCGCGCACGAGCAGATGGAGGCTGTCAGAGAGGCTGGAATGTCGGCAGTTGTGACCGATCACCACGCTCTGAAAGACACCCTTCCGCACGCAGCCGCCGTCGTCAACCCTCACCGGTCAGATTCCAAGTACCCGTTCCCTGAGCTGAGCGGCGCAGGGGTCGTTCTCAAGCTTTGCGCAGGACTGACCGAAGAGCTCAACTTCCCCGTCGATAAGTTCTATCGGGCGTTTCTCGATCTGGCAGTGCTGGGAACAGTGGCCGACGTGATGCCGCTGGTCGATGAGAACCGGATCATTGCGAAGTTCGGGCTGGTGCGGCTAGCCGACACCCAAAAGCCAGGCTTGAAGTCGCTGATCAATGTCTCAAAACTGCGCGGCCAAGAGCTGCGCGCCTCGCACATTGGATTTCAGATCGGTCCACGGATCAACGCTGTCGGCAGAATCGGCGATGCTGGAGAGGCGCTGAACCTCTTTATGACCGATGATCAGGATCAGGCAGACAAGACGGCCGCCAGACTCGATGAATTGAACGAGCAGCGCAAAGCAGACCAACAGGATATTCTCGACGAAGCGATGGCGATGGTGCTGGACCGCGATGATGCGGAGTCGCCCGCCCTAGTCGTTGCCCAGAAGGGCTGGCATGCAGGCATCATCGGCATCGTGGCCAGCAAGCTGGTCGAACAGTTCTACCGGCCAGCCTTCGTGGTGGCTGTCCAAGAGGACGGCAAAGGCAAAGGCTCTGCCCGGTCTATCAAGGGCTTCCATCTCGCTGAGGCCCTGAGAGATGCCAGCGACCACCTGCTCACAGGGGGAGGTCATGAGATGGCTGCAGGATTCTCGCTTGACGAGGCGATGATCGACCGATTCCGGAAGTCGGTTCAAGAGTCTGCCAAAGCGAGTCTCACTCCCGAAGACTACATTCCTAAGCTTGAGGTTGATGCTGAAGTCTCCTTTGATGAGGCGGGACCAGAGGCTGCCCAGGATCTGGAGAGGATGGAGCCGTTTGGGGAGGCGAATCCTCGGCCGAGATTCCTTTGCCGAGATGTTCGGCTGGCTCAGGTTCAGCCGATGCAACGTCATCCACAGCACGCCAAGCTGCAGGTTGAACAGGGTTCAGACCGTAAGTCGGCGATCGCTTTTCGCCTCGGAGAGAAGGCGATGGAGCTCGCTGGAGAGAAGGCAACCTTTGTCTTCCGTCCAGAATTCAACACCTACCAAGGGCGTAGTGAATTCCGGTGGAACGTCGAGGACTTCCGTCACTCAGGCGAAGAAGATCCGACGATCACCTGAAGAGCGACCTCTTCGCCATCACGAAGGATCACCAGTTCTAGCTGGTCTCCTGGCGTCTGGTCGAACAGGATCACAGCCAGGTCGATCGGCGATTTCACCACCGTGCCGCCTGCCGATTTGATCCGGTCTCCCTCGAGAAGTCCAGCAGCCTCGGCAGCCGAATTCGGCATAACCGTCTCCAGCACCACTCCACCCTTGGGGTGGCTCTTGTAGAAGACGCCGATCGTTGGGTGCATTACCTTTCTGTCTGGACTGCGGAAGCCTTCGACAACTCTGTCGAGCAGGGTTGGTCCAATCGCATAGCCGACCGTCACCGGCCCTGGTCCAAATCGTGATACTGCACCGCCTACCAGCTTCTGAGACTGAAGAGCAAACCGGCCGGCGGCGGCAGCCTCAGGCTCCTCTGTTCCCGAAGAAAGGGTGGCGCCAAAAACGCCCATAAGCTCGCCGCGGGTGTTGAAAGCGACCGCCCCAGAGGTCTGGGCTAGGCCAGCCTCAAGGCTGATTTCGGATAGGGGCGCATAGCGGAGCGACGGCCGCATTTGGCCGACTCGGTCATTCGATGTCAGATGAGCCCGAACCGGTCCATTGATCGTCACTGCAAGCAGCTTTTCGCCGACATCGGTTCCCTGCGGAGCGACCCGAACAGGCCGACCAAATTGTGCCTCCCAGCCGTCCGCCCGAAAGAGCGTGAGCTGAGTCTCGACGTCCTGCGCCCTTTTCTTGAGCGAAAGCACGCGGCCGCCGATAGAACCGAGATAAGGTCCTGCGCTGTCGGCTGACGAGGAGTGGGCCAAGAACAGCCCTTGCTGGTCGATCAGAACGCCGATTCCGACCGTGGTTGAGGCAGCTTTGATCTGCACGACAGACCGGTTCAGCCTGGTCCAGAGCGGATCTTCGGCCCCGAGGGTGCGCGACTGCCCCGTTGACGAGGCGATCGCGAAACTAGCCGCCAAACACAACATCGCCGGAGCGGCTGACCTCTACAGCAGAGCCGTTGGAACCATCGAAGGCGTTCGAAATGACGATCATCGTATCTTCTTCAGACGAATAAGACTCCAAGGCAGGAGGCTCAAAAATCGGAGAACCATCACCGAGCCCTGCCATCGCAATCTCTGGCTGAACATCGGCAGAAGCGGTCATCGCGTTCCGTGCTGCGGGAAGATCCGCGGCGCGGGCTGAAGGCTGAGCCGCGACCGGAGGGGTGATGATAGAAGCTGAAAGCTCTGCGTCGGAAATCTCTCCGAAGCTGAAGGTGCTGATCGACGCTCCACCCGTGTAAAGCTCTTCAATCGATACTGAGCGCGGTGCTGGTTCATCGATCATCGCCACAACATCTGCTGAGGAGTTCTCTGCCGGAGCAAAAGGCTGAGTCTGATCGGTGTTGATCATCAACGCAACAGCCCAGACAGCAGCCGCTGCGCCAGCCGCACCGACCATCCAAGGCCAGTGCAGAGCGCGTGAATTCGATTTCGGAGTCTCGGCCAGAATCGCGTCCCGCAGATGCTCTGAGGTCAGCTGACACTCTGGGACATCATTGAGCCGTTTCAGATCCTGCGCAGCCTGGGACATGAGCTTGTGCTCTGCCGCTGCTTTCTCGGAGCCGACAAGGTTGTCCAGCCGCTGCTGCTCTTCGGCTTCCAATTCACCGAAGGCGGCTTTGATCAACAGGTCTCGGTCGTTGCCGTTCATTCTGATTCTTCTTCCATCAAGGGAGCAAGGCGGTCGCGCAAGGCCCTTCTGGCCCTCAGCACCCGCAGTTTGGCTCCTCCCACGGAACACTCCAGAATCTCCGCCATATCCTTGTATTCCATCTCCTGGACATCGCGCATCACGATCATCCTTCGATGGTGGTCCGGAAGTGCGGTGATTGCTCGTTTCAACAGCTCCACCCGCTGGTCGGCTTCAAGGTTCTGAATCGGATCTTCGTGGGTTGCGCCCACCGTCATCCAGGTCAAAGAGCCTGAAGCCTCCTGCTGTTCGAGGCTTTGACGCCTCTTCGACATGCGGGCTTTGTCTGTGCCCAGATTCGAGGCGATCCGCAGCAGCCAGGTTGTGAACTTGGCTTCGTCGCGGTACCGACTCAGGTTCTGGAAAGCTCGTACGAAGACCTCTTGAACGATGTCTTCGGCATCATCTCGCCGATGCGCCATCTGATAGGCGAACCGGTAGACCAGGTCGCGGTGACGGTTGAACAGTTGTTCAAACGCCCCGAAATCACCATCTTTTGCCCGTCGCACCAGAGATTCGTCCGAGTCGATAAGATGTTCCGACTCTCTGGACATACCTCTGACCTTCGACTGACCGAGATTCAAGCGCACAGTCTGCCTCGCAGTCATGATACAAGAAATGGACGTTCAGCCGTTTATAGCGTTACGGTCCCTAAAGGGACCAGTTCAAAAAGTGAGTTCGGCCACGAGCGGAGTGTGGTCGCTCGGGCGGTCCCGTTTTCTCGGTTCAATATCGACCCAGCACTTTTCGAACTTCCCGACCAGCGGCTCGGTGGCGTAGATATGGTCGATCCGCCAGCCGAGGTTTCTTGACAGGCCGCCGCGGATTCGGAAATCCCAAAACGTGTAGTGCCCCGGCCCTTGGATGTCCTTGCGGAAGCAGTCGGTCCAGCCCCAATCGATCAGTTTCTGCAGCCGTTCGAACTCGTCTGGATGGTGCCCGACGCCGCCCAAGTGACGTGCCGATTCGAACACATCGTCGGGGGTCGGAGCCACGTTGATGTCGCCCAGCCAGATCACCGGATCGGTGTTCTTGTAGCGCGATGAGACGAATTCGCGGAACTCCTCCATCCAGCGCATTTTGTAGTCCCACTTCTCCGTGCCGACATCTGTACCGTTCGGAACATAGGTGTTGATAAACCGCACGCCGTCGAGCGTCGCCTGGATCACGCGGCAGTCTTCCGGCCAGCCTTCACTGAACCCATTCTCGACGTCTTCAAGCGGTTTTTTCGAGATCATGCAGACGCCGTTGTAGCGTTTCTGGCCGTGGAACGAGGCGAACCAGCCAGCCATCTCCAGATCCTGAATCGGGAAGACATCGTCGTTCGCCTTGGTCTCCTGGATCGCCACGAGATCGGGGTTGTGCTC
>JALGXY010000467.1 GCA_029824495.1 Fimbriimonadia bacterium | reverse complement strand
CTGCTCCTCCGGTCGGTCCTGCGCTTGGTCAGGCTGGCATCAACATGATGGAGTTCCTGAAGAAGTTCAACGAGATGACTTCGAAGCAGATGGGCTACATCCTGCCTGTCACCATCACAGTCTACGAGGACCGCTCCTACACCTTCATTGTCAAGCAGCCGCTGACCAGCGACCTGATCAAACAGGCGATGAAGATCAAGGCAGGCTCCACAGCTCCGGGCACCATCTCCGCAGGCCGCATCACCCGTGCTCAGCTCCAGGAAGTCGCTGAGAAAAAGATGGATGACCTCAACACCGACGACGTCGAAATGGCGATGAGAATCGTTGCCGGCACAGCCCGAGCAATGGGCATCGACTCCGACCTTTAAGCCCAAAACTGGGACTTAAGGCCTAGAGGGGACGTGTTAAAGCGTCTCCTCTTTTCGTTTTCCTGAATCTCTCGACTCTATTGGGAGTCAATCCCTGTACACCCTTGTGAACTGAAATGGTTCTCCCTGCCGCGCTCATTGTGTTTACGGCTTCTGCTCTTCAGCAGCAGGCCGAGCCGGCTATTGATCCGATCCGAGTTTCAGTTGGCGAAGCTGCCGCAGATCTTCTCATGGAAGCAGGCAGTGCCGACGCTTCCTTTATGCCGGATGGGTTCCTGAAGCAGGGTCTCGTCTCAAAAGACATCGGCAGTGCACTCCAGTATCCGACCGATTCAATTTCTGTGGTGCGCCTGACGGGAGCGCAGATCAAGCTGGCCCTCGAGCGAGCTGTCTCCCTCTATCCCTCTCCGAACTCCGCATTCCTCTATGTCAGCGGGCTCAGTGCTGAGTTTAAGGCTGTCTCTGATGGCAGCGACAGGATTTTGAGCTGGGATCTCGGTGGCGTGACTCCAGCAGATGAGGACGAGTTCCGCGTGGCCATGCCGACCAGGGTTGCCAAAGGCGGGCTCGGCTTCTTCACAATATGGGAAAAAGAGGCGATCATCAGGACAATCGATGATATGACCCTTGAGTCGCTTCTAAAAGGGAAAACTGGCGGCGAGCCGGAGAACCGAATCGAAGCAGATCAGAGCTGAATGGCGTAGACTCTCCTACGAGACGTCATGACCCCTTACGACTGGCAGCAGAGCATCGCACAGCGAGCCCAATTCGCTGAATCCCGATTAGTCGGCGGTATCCCCGTCGCAGCCGTTTCTCGTCCCGAAGGGATCCTCGCCGTCACGCTGACGCCGGGACCTCGCAAAATTTTTGAGATCTACGACCGGCTGATGCTTGCGGCTATCGGGCTGCAGTCAGATATTGAGGCCGTCCGCACGCTCTCAATCGACTTCTGTCACCAGGAGGGCTTTCATCGCAGCGGCGACGATGTCACCATTCAGCGCCTTTCGTCTACCGTCAGCTCATCAATGAAGCATCAGTTCGGCGATCTTCAGTCTGTGCCGCTTGCGGTCCGATGCCTCTTGGCGGAAGCTGGCGATACGCCCGAACATGACCGATTTGTTGTTGTCGATCCTGACGGCGACTACTCCGAGTGCTCGTGCGCGGCCTGCGCTTCACCCGTTCCTCCGACTGAAAAGGAGCAGAAGATCTTGGACAAGGCCCGGTCAGCAAAGACGACTGAAAAGGCCTGTGAGATCATCGAAGGCGTGCTGAGAGAAGCAGCCAAGAACCGCGAGGGTGAAACCCTTGAGGTTGAGGCGGCGCTTCTTCGAAGAGAGGCGGTAGCGGGCCGATGCTTTGCTCGCCTTGATGATCAGCGGATCGGATCGATCTGAATCGAACGGAGTTCGGCAGCCTTATCTTCGGGCAATGTGTCGTTGATAAAGGCATCCATCGCCGCCTCACTGCCCGCCAAGTACTTCAGCTTGTTGGCCGTGCGATAGGGCGGATAGAACTCGACGCGGAACACTGATGCCTCGCACCCTGGAACGCAGGGTCGCTGCCGCATCGCCATGATGTAGGGCATCGAGAAGTCGAAGACCTTGTCGAGGGTCCGGGTCGTGAAAAGCAGAGCTTCGGCCAGGTCGTCGAGCATCCCGATACTCATTTCTGCCAGCGAACCGACCGGCTGCTTCGGCACCACGTGGGTTTCGTACGGGTAGCGGGCAAAGAAGGGGACAACGACGACAAACGAATGGTTCTCCCAGACGATTCGCCTGCCGTCGGTCTTCTCATCGGCCAGCCAGTCTTCATGAAGAGTTCGGCCCGTTTTTTGGTAGTGCGCCTTCTCGGCGGCAAGCTGCGTCTCCGCCGTAGGCGGGATGAAGGGATAGGCGTAGATCTGCCCGTGCGGGTGAGCCAGCGTGACTCCAATCACGTCGCCTTTGTTCTCGAAGATAAAGACGTATTCGACCTCTGGCCGTGAGGAGAGCTCGATGTATCGCTCCTGCCAGACTCGGGTCAGTTTCCGAACCTGCTGATAAGGCAGTTCGGCGAAAGTGCCGTCGTGCTTGCTGGTGTAGCAGACGACTTCGCAGACGCCTTCAGCTGGCCGAACCGGCATCAGCTCGGTCCCTTCAATATCTGGTGCCCCGGCGTTCGGGCTCAAGGAAGGAAACTTGTTCTCGAAGACCGCAATGTCGTAATCAGATTCAGGGATTTCGGTTGGAAATCCACCCGGCTGAGTAGGGCAGAGCGGGCAGTAGTCTTTGGGCGGATGGAATGTCCGATCCTGCCTGTGGGTGGCTGTGATGACCCACTGGTTCAAAAACGGATGGCGGCGAAGCTCGGACACGCGACGTGTTTACCCTCAGAACCTATTCGTTGGCCCACCTATTGATCAGCCACCAGCACCCTTGGTCATGGGCAGTAAATCGCGGATTGGTGACGATTTCGAAGGCAGGCAGATATCCAAGCTCCCTCTTTCCGCACGATCTGATCTGCTGCATGACAGTTTCGACATGCAGTTTTGCCTTGCGGCATCGCTCAACATCGGCGAGGCTCGCACCAAACCGTTCGTGGTTTCTTTTCGCGGTTTTTTCGAGGGTGTCGAAGAGGTATCGCGTGGGGGCGAGGGCGCTGATTGCGGCTTCTGTTTCGCCCTGAGCATAGTGCCGTCGAGCCTTTTCTGCCATCAGCACGAATTCGATCGCGCTTCTAGTGAAGATGACTGGGCTCTTTTCAGCTTCACTTGGCGCTGCCTGCATCGCCTGATCACAGATTGTCAGTGCTGCTTGGCCTGTCTCTCCACAGAGCTCATCGGCGTGGTGCATCCAGGCGAGAAACGGGTTGCCGTAGAGAAGCAGCCGGCACTTGAGGCCGCTGCGGATGCCCGTGAACTTAAAGGGGGCGCCGAGCTTGTTCAGCTCGATTCCCATCAGCTCCGCCCATTCCTTCGCATCACCCTTGTAGCCCTCAATCAGGCCCGGTGCCCCATCAGGATCCTTGATGATTCCAGCGGCGGCTTGAACAGCTGGCAGTGTGGTTTCGAGCGATCCAAAGAGCCCGTATTCCCAGGTGGTCATGCAGACCCCATCGAGGCCAGCATCCCTGCAGTCTCGACTGACATCGCGGATATTCTTTTCGCTCTCCGGCAGGTGAGCCCAGGCAGCGTTGTAGATGTGAAGAGTAGGGCTGCCGACAACCTTGAATCCCTTCTCTTTAAGCGGCTTTGCGCTCTCTGCACAGCCTGAAAAGTACTGCCAATCGTAGAGAATCGTCTCCTTCGGCAGGTGGTCTAAAGCAGTGGGGTGCTGCGAAAACATATCGGCCCATACCGAAGGCGTGCGTCCCATTTCGAGAGTCATTTCAGCGAGCGGCCCAAAGTGCTCGCCGTAGATCATCGCTTTGCCATCGTCGCCCTCAAAAGCCTCGATTCGAGCTTTGTCGAGCGGATGGCTGTCGAGCTGTGCTGTTTCGTCGCCGCCTATGTGGATCTCCTCGCTGTCGAAGACCTCGATCGTCTCTCGCAAAATCTTCTTGGCTAGTTCGACAAACTCAGGTTTGGAGGCGCACGCCTGCAGACCCTTCATCAGTTCGGCGCGATGGACCTTGCCCTCCTCGGTATAGAGGAAACCCTCGAAATGGCCGAGGAGATTAATGAAGGGAATGATCTGGAGATCTGTCTGCTTCTGAAGCCATCGGATGTCATCCGGCTGAATTGCGCCAATCCCATGAGCCCAAGGCGTACATTCAAAAGCGAATCGGTGTTCCAAGTAGAGCCCGATGGAGTCATAGCCAGCCTCTTCGGCGGTACGGACCAGGGTGAGGAGGTGTTCGCGGTTGAGACAAAGCTCTCGAGCGATATCGACCATCCAGATTCTGCGCATGCGGAGAGTCTACTGTCGGTCGGGCAATAAAAAAGGCTGGGAAGCCCAGCCTCAAAGAAAGCAAAGTTCTCAGCCGAAGCCAAGTTCTTCTCTCAAGGGACCATTGTACCCAATTCAAGAAGTTCCACCGGATTCAAGAACTGATTCGTGTGGATAACCCGTCAGGCGATCAGGTTCAAATCAGCTCAAGAACAGCGGACGAGCAGAAGTGTCTTCCGGCACTTGACAAGCAGATTTTTTCGCCGCTCTTTTTGATCCAGCCCTTTGCTGCCACAGCTTCGATTTTCGCCGGCTCCACCCAATCAGCTGGGATCCCCTCGTTAAGCCGCAGGCCCATCATCACGCGCTCAAGCTGGAGATTCTCGGCGGTCAGCCGCTCCTGCTCAAACCAGGTCGGCTTGTTCTCCTCGACCAGTGCCGAGTACCGCTCTGGGTGCTTCATGCAGGTCCACCGTGTGAGGTTGCCGTCAATCTCGGCGCAGCCGACAGCACCTGGTCCGTAGCCAAAATACGGCTCCGAACGCCAGTAGCAGATGTTGTGCTGCGATTCGTGGCCCGGCTTTGAAAAGTTCGAGATCTCGTATTGGCTGAGACCCGAAGCTTCCGCTGTTTCAACGCTGAAGTCGTACATTTGGGTCTGGGCTTCATCGTCTGGCAGGTCGAGCATTCCCCGAGAGGCGTAGCGATAGAAGCGCGTATTTGGTTCGAGCGTCAAGGCGTACAGACTGAGATGGTCAGGCTTAAGACTGAGGGCGGTCTCGACGTTCTTTTTCCAGCCTCGCATCGACTGGCCCGGCACGGCAAAGATCAGATCGAGATTCAGACTCTGAAAGCCCGCCGACCGAGCAGTGGCGACCGCTCTGGCAATGTCGTTGGACGCGTGCACGCGGCCGAGCTGAATAAGGTCACCCGAATCGAAGCTCTGCGCTCCGAGGCTGACTCGGTTGAACCCTGCTTCAACCATTTGGTTGAAGTTGGCCTGGTCGACAGTTCCCGGGTTGGCTTCTGATGTGATCTCGATGTCGCCTGCTGGCGGGTGAACCTTTCTGACTGCGTCCAGGATCGAGATGAGGCCCTCGACCGGGATGAATGTTGGCGTGCCGCCGCCGAAGAAGATGGTCTTGGCTGGCACACCCTTGAATGGAGTACTCAGAACTTCCTGCCGAATCGCCTCTACTGTGCGGTCGATGATTGATCCGGACATTGCGAAGCTGTTGAAGTCGCAGTAGCCGCACTTGCTCGGGCAAAACGGGATATGGATGTAGACCGCGGTCGGCTTCATGCCTGCCTGGATTATCTCAGGGTTTGGCCGAAAGAACGGCGAGCAGGCCCAGAAGCGCGCCGGCAATGATTGGAACAGCAGGCCCTTGCTGGCATCCGACCGTGCAGACGGTCGCACCGGTTGTGTTCCAGTGGTGCAGGCCGAATCCAGCCGCTCCCCCAATGAGTGTTCCTGCGATCGATCTGAGCATCGTTTTGATAGAAATGCGGATCAGGTGAGTTCAGTTCACGATCAGATCCAGATTCCTACAACCTGGGCGCCGTTGTGACGAGCTTCGCCTGAAACAGGACCGACGTGCGAAAACCCGTGAACGACTCCCGAAGTCGGCTGGTCCCACAGAGGCCCGCGAATGAAAGTAGTGACCCCAGCTTCGGCTCCGGTGGCCGGTCCTTTCGCCAGAAGAGCGTATTTGCGCCAAGCCTGAGCCAGGCTGATCTGCCCAACATCCGCAGGGTCGTGGTCAGGAATCGGTTCGTTGACCGTGTCGTATCCAG
>JALGXY010000466.1 GCA_029824495.1 Fimbriimonadia bacterium | reverse complement strand
AACGCTTTTGCAGAGGCCTCGGCGACTTCGTAGAATCGCTTTCTCATTAGTTTGCGAACCTCTGGGTCGACCGTTCGGATGGTTCCGTTGAAGTGAGCGGATTCCGGAACGATATTGGTGGCGCTGCCGGCCTGTACTTGTGCAACTGTCAAGACCGCAGCATCCGCGCTCGGCACGTTGCGGCTGACAATCGTCTGCAGAGCGGTGATCACGTGTGCCATTGCCACGATCGGGTCGATGGTGGTCTCTGGCATGGCGGCATGACCTCCTGCGCCTCTGACGTCAACAAAGAACTGATCCGTCGAAGCCATCAGTGCTCCGGTCTTGGTGCTGAATTTCCCTTCTGGCCGCTGGGGGTGGCCGTGCAGGCCGTAGATCACATCCGCCGCTTTGCCAAGGACAGAGCCGTCCAGCGCACCGTCTTCACACATGAATCGTCCACCTGCGCCACCTTCCTCTGCCGGCTGGAACACCAAGAGGATATTGTTTTTTCGGTCTGATTCAGCTGCCAAGGCAGCAGCGACACCGAGCAGGATTGTGGTGTGGCCATCGTGACCGCAGGCGTGCATTTTGCCTTCGGTGGTCGAAGCGTACGCAGCTCCGGTCTCTTCGTGAATTGGCAGAGCGTCCATGTCGGCACGGATTGCAACGGTCTCTGCAGAATCGGAATCGACAGTCGCCGGAATCCAGCCCAGAACGCCGGTGCCTTTGGCCAGCCCAGTTTTGTGTTCAATGCCGAGCCTGGTCAGTTCAGCAGCGACCTTCTCAGACGTGCGGTGCTCCTCGAACATCAGCTCGGGATGCTGGTGCAGGTCCCGCCGGATGTCGCAAAGCCGAGAGAAATCAGCCTCAATCCGATTGCGAAGAGTTGAAGTCATGCCCCGATTGTACTTCTGGAGTGGGATGGGGGATAAGCTCTGCCAGGATGCCGCGCTTTGCTCTCTGCTCAATGATGCTCTCAGATCTTGGTCTGTTGGAGGCTGCCAAGCGGATCTGGCTGATGGGATACGAGGGCATTGAGCTGCCCGCCGGACCGATTGCAGAACTGACAGTTGAGGATGCAGAGAGGCTCGGGGATGAGCTCCGTCTCTACAACCTCGATGTGGTCGGTGTGCATATGCTCTTGATGGGGCTGCAGGAAGCGCAGATCACCTCTTGCGATTCGAGACTTCGTGATAACGCTGTCGTACATGTCGAAAAGCTCGCTCGAAACACAGCAGCGTTAGGCGGCAAGATCATGGTTTGGGGCAGCCCTGGCAACCGCACTTACGACGAAAGTGAGTCTTGGGAGACAGCTGCCAACAGAGCTGTAGAGGTCTGGAAACGGTGTGCGGAATTTGCGGAAACGCACGGAGTTGTCATCGCTCTTGAGCCGCTCGGCCCAAGCGAGACCAACTTTATGAACACTGCTGAAGAGGCGATTGAGCTGATCGAGAGAGTCGGCAGTCCAAACGTCAGGCTGCTGCTCGATATGAAGGCGATGGGCTCCGAGGCGAAGCCGATGGACCAGATCATCCGTGAATCAGCAGACTACTTGGTTCATTTTCACGCCAATGACCCGAACCGGCGCGGGCCAGGGCAGGGTAAGGCCGACACAGGTGCTGCAGCAAAAGCGCTGAATGAGCGGAACTACGACGGGTGGGTGTCCGTCGAAGCCTTTGAATGTCCGGAAGGCGGAGAAGTTGAGGCGAAGCTGAGCCTCGACTGCCTCAAATCAGCCTTCAGCGGGCAATAATGGAACAACGATGACCTCTGCACTCTGCGCCATGGCTATTCTCGGTGCCCCCAATGTAACTGTGACCCGTATTGACGGAAAGATTCGAGCACCGATCGGGCGAGAGCTGTTTGCCGAAATCGTTACAAAGGGCGCACCTAAGCCTTACATCTATCCAGTTTTTGGACCCACAGGGAAAGAGATGACTCGCGCGTTTCCGATGAAGATTCGGGCGGGTGAGGCAAAGGATCATCCCCATCACCGCAGCATCTGGTTTGCGCACGGCGATGTCAATGGAGTCGACTTTTGGCATGAGGGCGAAGGCGCAGGGAAGATCGTCGTCAAGAGAAGCCGAGTGAGCGGATCTTCAGCCGAATTGACCTGCGATTGGATCGGCCCTGACCAGAAGAAGATTGCTGACTCAGTCTTTGTCATTACGTTTGGCGTACACGAATCTGGCGACCGGTTCATCGACTGGGACATCAGAATGAAGGCTGCGAAAGGGCAGTTTGCTCTCGACTTCGGCGACACAAAAGAGGGCACGTTTGCAGTCCGCACTCATCCGAGCCTCAGGTTGACTCCAGACCCAGCACAAGGCGTTGATGAGGTTAATGGCCGGGCACGGAACTCCGAAGGGATCAACGACAAAGATGTGTGGGGCAAGGCTGCTTCCTGGATCGACTATTACGGCATGGTCGGTGGAAGCGTCGCAGGCATCGCCATCTACGATCACCCCAACAATCCCACGTTCCCCACCTGGTGGCATGCTCGCGAATACGGACTGGTTGCGGCCAACCCATTTGGTGCAAAAGCATTTACTGGCGAAAGCCGAGGCAATGTGGCGGTTCTCTCCGATTCAGAGATCCGATTCCGATATCGTGTGCTGCTGCACAAAGGCGCATGGATGCAGGCGAAGGTCGGCGAACGCTGGAGCCAGTGGGCGCTGAGCGGCGAATAGCCAAAGATAGTGTCGACAAAAAAGGGCCAGGCTTCAATCGCCTGGCCCTTTTTGTTTAAGACCTGCCGGTCTTACTTGTGGATCGCCATGCCGTGAGCGTCTTCGAATGCTTCGAGGACGGCTTCAGCCATGGTCGGGTGAGCGTGGATCATTTCGGTCATCGATTCGACTGTCGCTTCGAGGTTGAGAGCGGCCACACCTTCAGGGATCATGTCTGTGACATGGGCGCCGATTAGGTGCATGCCGAGAACTTCGCCGTATTTCTTCTCGCAGACAACTTTGACAAATCCTTCCGTGACTCCGCCAGCGATCGCTTTGCCGAGTCCACGGAAGTCGTACCGGCCGACGATAACATCGTAGCCCTGCGCCTTGGCTTCGCTCTCGCTGAGGCCGACAGAGGCGACTTCGGGCACTGTGTAGACACAGCTGGGGACTGCTTTGTAGTCCATCTTTTCAGCCTCGCCTTTGACGATGTTTGTTGCGACCTTGATGCCTTCTGCCGATGCCACGTGGGCGAGCTGAATGCGGCCTGTAACGTCACCGATGGCGTAGATGCCGGGTGCGTCAGTCTTAAGAGTGTCGTCGACAACCTCAACGCCTCGTCGATGCAGCTTGACGCCGATCTTCTCGAGGTTCATGTTGTCTGTGTTTGCCTTGCGGCCAACGCCGAGCAGGACAACATCGACTTCGATCTCTTCGACCTTGCCGCCGACTTTGACCGTGCACTTCCAGCCGCCTTTGACCTTCTCGCACTTTTCGAGTGACGCGCCTGTCTTGACGCCTACGCCCTGCTTCTTTAATGATCGTCCGAGCTCTTTGCCCAGGTCCTCATCCATCATCGGGATCAGGTTCGGCATCATTTCAACCAGGGTGACGTCGCTGCCAAGTCCGTTGAAAACATAGCTGAATTCGACGCCGACTGCGCCGCCGCCCAGGATCAGCATTCGCTTGGGAACGTGCGGAGGATTGACCGCGTCGTCGCTGGTCCAGACACCATCTTCGCGGCCGCCTTCGAGGCCGGGGATGTTCAGGTAGATGACGCTGCTGCCCATGGCCAGAATGTAGTTCTTGGCTCGCAGGGTGGTCTTCTTGCCGTCTTTGTCAACTTCGATCGTCTGCTTGTCAACGAATGACGCTCGGCCTTCGACGTGAGTGATCTTGTTCTTCTTGAACAGCATGCCGACGCCGCCTCGCAGAGTCTTTACAACCTTCTCTTTTCGAGCGACGATCGCGTCGAAATCATAGTCGACCTTGCCGTCGATCTTCACACCGAACTGCTCTGAATGCAGAACGTGCTGATAAGCCTCAGTGCTGGCGATGAGAGCCTTGCTGGGGATGCAGCCCCAGTTGAGGCAGGTGCCTCCAAGATACTCCTTCTCGACCACCGTGACTTTGGCGCCCAACTGGGCTGCTCGGATTGCGGCTACATAGCCGCCTGGTCCGGCACCGATGACGATGATGTCTGCGTCGTAATTTTCCTGTGGCATGGTCTGCTCTTGCGGATTGATTTGTGAGATCGAATCGATCAGGGTGTGCGAAGGGGCCTGGGAGTCGACGGTTGAACCGCCTGCTGACATCCCTTTGACAGAGGGGTTCTGCCCTTGCTGGCCACTGTTCTCTGGCACGATTGAAAGAATACCTTTGGCATAACAAGGGCCCCGGACAACAGGTGTCCGAGGCCCCAGTCTTCTAATCAGGCAACGGTGATTTCGTCGTTCAGGTAGACGTCCTGAATCGCATTCAGGATTTCAACGCCCTGGTCGATCGGCTTCTGGAACGCCTTGCGGCCGCTGATCAGACCCATGCCGCCTGCTCGTTTGTTGATGACCGCTGTTGCAACGGCATCGGCCAGGTCGTTGTCTCCGCTGGCTCCGCCCGAGGAGATCAGGCCGGCTCGACCCATATAGCAGTTGGCGAGCTGGTAGCGGGTGAGATCGATCGGGTGATCGGTTGTCAGTTCGCTGTAGATTCGCTCGTCGAGCTTGCCGTAGCTGCTGTTGCCTGTGTTGAGCGCCTTGAAGCCTGCATTGGTCTCTGGCAGCTTCTGCTTGATGATGTCGGCCTGGATGGTCACGCCGAGGTGGTTGGCCTGGCCGGTCAGGTCGGCGGCGTCGTGGTAGTCCACGCCGTCCTTCTTGAAGTCGCTGTTGCGCAGGTAGCACCAGAGCACGGTCGCCATGCCCAGCTCGTGCGCGCGGCTGAAGGCCTCGCTCACCTCCTGGATCTGGCGGCGGGACTCGTGGCTGCCGAAGTAGATCGTCGCGCCGACCGCCTGCGCGCCCATGTCGAAGGCCTGCTCGACCGAGGCGAACATGGTCTGGTCGTAGAAGTTCGGGTAGCTGAGGATCTCGTTGTGGTTCAGCTTGACCATGAAGGGGATCCGGTGCGCGTATTTCCGCGCCACCGAACCGAGCACGCCGAGGGTCGAGCACACGGCGTTGCAGCCGCCTTCGATCGCCAGCTCGACGATGTTCGCCGGGTCGAAATAGTCCGGGTTCGGCGCGAAGGAGGCCGCGCCGGAGTGCTCGATGCCCTGGTCCACCGGGAGGATCGAGACGTAGCCGGTGCCGCCGAGGCGGCCGTGGGTGAGCCTCGCGTTGAGGCCGCAGAGCGCGCGGGTCGGACGGTCGCTCTGGCTGTGCACCGCGTCGATCGAGGTCGGGCCGGGCAGGTGCAGGCGCTCCTTGGTGATGGTGGTGCAGGTGTGACCGAGGAGGGACTCGGCCTGGTCGCCGAGGAGGCTCTGGATCGTGCTGTAGTCGGAAGTCATGGCTGGGGGACCCGGCAGGCGGGAGGGGCGCATAGCTTAGCCCGGCTTGGGGGTGGAATTCCCGCAACCGCCCTCTCCCCGGCGGGTTCCAAGAGGCATGCGCCCGTCCCCCACCTGCGCCCTCCTGGCCCTGCCGCTGCTCCTGACGGCGGCCGCCCCGCCCGCCCTGCAGGGCACCGCCGGCACCGCCCCGCCGATGCTGCTTCGGCAGCTCGTGAGCGACGGGATGGACCGCTTCGCGCGGGTCCACGTGCCTGCCGGTTGGGACGGCGTCAGCCCGCTGCCGGTGGTGCTGGCCTTCCACGGCGGCGGCGGCAACGCGGTGCAGTTCGCCGACCACACGCGGATGGACCTCACCGCCGATCGCGAGGGCTTCCTCCTGGTCTACCCGGAAGGCACCGGGCCGCTCTCGGCCTTCGGCCGCTTCCGCCTGCAGACCTGGAACGCGGGCAACTGCTGCGGCTGGGCCGAGGAGCAGGGCATCGACGACGTGCGCTTCGTGCGCGACCTGCTCGCGACCCTCGGCCAGGAGTGGCCGCTGGACCGCGACCATGTCTACGCCACCGGCCATTCCAACGGCGGCATGATGAGCTACCGCCTGGCGATGGA
>JALGXY010000465.1 GCA_029824495.1 Fimbriimonadia bacterium | reverse complement strand
ACACCGCAGGAATCCGGCCTCGGACTGAGTTGATCAGCTCGAGGCCGTCTGCATTCTTAAGATCCTCCCATCGCAGGATCCCCTCTTCAATCTGCCCGGACTCTAGCAGCTCCTGCCTGAGTGTTCCAGGCAGAAGGCCGCACTCATCCGCCGGAGTAATCCATCGCCCATCAATCTTGGCAATCAGGTTGAAAATCGTGCCCTCTGTGATCTCGCTCCGTTCATTCATGAGCAGCACCTCATCTGCTCCAGAATGGGAATCCCTCGCCTGCTCGTAAAGCTTTCGATGCGTAGTCTTGTGCCGGAGAAGCAGATTTATCGAGTCGACTGGAGCCTGATGAACAACAACTCTCAAGGGCGATGGCACCTCGGACAACAGAGTCCCTTCAATCATGGCCTTCCCGGTCCGATCGAGTGTGAGACGAACTCGCATCGGAGTGGTCCACGGTTCTGCAACCTCTCTCAACGCGCGGCGGATGGCAACTTCGTCGTATCCGAATGCAAACTCTAATACTGAGGCCGTGAGTCGATCAAGGTGTCTGTCCAGCAGGAAGTAACCCCCATCAGGGGTCCACTTCAGCGTCTCTATCAGGTCAAAGCCTGGTCCAAGAATGGCGGACTTCAGGAGGCATTCACGCCACTCCTCCTCAGGGTCCGAGTCCCAGACGATCCCCGAGCCGATCCCGTAGACGGCATCCCCTGTATCACGCTGCACTACAGCGGTTCTGATCCCGACATTGAACAGGGACTGCTCGCGACTCGCGACTCCGATTAGGCCGGTATAGACGCCGCGAGGTGACGACTCCAGAGATCGGATAATCTCCATCGTCCGCACTTTAGGCGCACCCGTTATTGAGGCCGCAGGGAAGACGGCCCTCAGAATCTCAGACAGAGGCTGTGATGAAGTCGCCGTCACGCTCGAGGTCATCTGGTGAACCGTCGGGTGACTCTCAATCTCGAACAGCCGAGGAACCTGTACAGATCCTGGTTCGGCCACACGACCGAGGTCGTTCCGGGTCATATCGACGATCATCAGGTTCTCAGCTCGGTCCTTTTCGCTGGTCGCAAGTTCGGCAATCAGATCTCGATCTCGGCTGCCGGCTCCCCGAGGACGGGTGCCCTTCATCGGCTTCATGGTCATCTGGTCGCCACTGACTGAAAGAAAAAGCTCAGGCGATACACTGCAGATCACCTGGTCTCCAGTGTCGAGCCATGCGGCGTAGCTGTCGGCCTGCCCTTCAAGGAACCGTGACATCAGCGCTTCGGGATTCACGTCATCAGCAAGGAGCCGAAAGGTGTGATTCACCTGATAGGTATCGCCGCTTTCGAGCAGAGACCTGATCCGCCCGACCGCCTTCCTGTATTCAGCTCGTGTTGTGTCTGGCACCCAGGCGACATCCTGGGGAGGTTCCGCAAATGGATTTTCAACCGGATCGAATGATTCGCAGCACGCGAACCAGCCGAGAGGACTCTCACCGGAGTGCGTCACAAGTGATGGATCAAACCCGCCAGCAGCTTCATAGGCAAGGTAGCCGGCACAAAGCAGTCCCTCGTCTACCGCCATGTCCAACAGAGCAAGCAACTCTGGAATCTCGGAAGGAGAATCGGCCGTCAGGGTTCTGACAAGCCCCCTGCCGACACGCCAGCCAGACGTGCCGCCAAAGAACCTCTCACTTAAAATGACCGAGTGATTCACCCGGGGATCATTATGCCGACCAGCGGTCCCGATCGGGAGGGAAGACCCGGAACGGCTTCCTCGCCTTTCGCTTTTTCTCGACCTCTGACTTCGTGTAGTCGGGGAGCGGCTCAGTGTTGACCCTCCTCAGCTCTTGCAGGAGGAAGTCAATGCCCATGAACGGGTCGCCGCCGGTTCGTTTCCATCGCACACGCCCCTCCTTGTCGATCAGGATCGTGGAGTGCAGCTCCATATCTTCGAAGTCATCGTATGACTGATAGCGCCGGGCATTTTCGTGGTTCACATCCGAGAGCAGAACCAACGGGAGGTCCATGAGCTTCAGGGAATCGCGGTTGTACTCCGGCGTTGTGCTGCTGATGGCGAGGACAACGGTCTCCTCTTCGATCAGCTCGTCGTTCTTCTTCACGATCTCCTGCAGCTGTTCAACACAGTGGACACACTCGTCGCCGAGATAGAAGACGAGGAGCACATTCTTGCCTCGATAGTCTTTGAGCTCAACCCATCGGTCCTCAGTGTTCTGCAATCGGAATTCTGGAGCAGCGAACGGCTCCCAGTTCAGAGGCCCGATGTGATCGAGAGAGTGTGTTGTGTAGCCGCGCTCAGCCTTGGGAGAGCATGAGATTGGATCGGATGTGATGCCCATCGCTTCCAGCTCCTCGACTTCACCTAGATCGTTGTTGGCATCTGAATAGAGGTACTTCAGATGACCGAGGGCTTCTGATGCCTCTGCGTTGTTTCCGAGCCGGTGCTGCGCTTTGGCCAGGCCGTAATAGGCCGCAGCGTCACCGGGCAGTCTTCGCAGCGACTCCTCGAAGGCGTCGGCAGCCTCTTGGTTCTTGCCGCGTTCGAGCAGGAGCCGCCCGTACAGAGTGGCGTTGAGCAGAGAAGCCATCGGCGGATCACCGACCGATCGAGTCCGTTCGAACCGGCGGCCTTCCACATCGTGCAGATTCTTCATGATGGCAAGAGCTTCTTCATGTTTGCCTTCATCCATAAGAAACCGAGCATGAAGCTGCTTGGAGTTCGGCCCTGCCTTGGGAGATCCATCCTTGTTCCAGCCGACCTCGTCAAAAATCGCCCGGGCTTCGTCGAAGCGGTTGAGGCCCATCAGCGCCTGAGCTTCGACATCTGGCCGCAGCCTTTTCGATATGCCGCTGTCGCCCCAGGGGATCGTGCCAGGAGTCAGGATCTCCTCCCACATTTCAAACCGGGTCAACGCTCTCACGAGCGCGATCATGCCCTGGCCTCGTGGGCCGAAGCCGTTCTCGCTGTTCGCCTGTGGATCGAGCGGCGCATTGACCAGATCGCGGGCAGCCGAGATTGCGGTTTCAGCCTGGCCCAGATGTTCCTGGATATAGCAGAGGTAGTTGCGGTTGTGCGCGTAGTTCCAGGTCTCGAACGGCAGCTTCAGCCGTTCCTGCATGTATTTCAGTTCAACCCGCGTGGCAGCATCCATCGCGAAGGCAGCCTCTTTCCACATGCCGACCTTGCTGTAGACGTGTCCGGGCATATGGTTCGCGTGTCCGACTCCGGGGACATCGATGCCGTACTCCTCGCAGCTCTTTAGGGCTCGGATCGGATCATGGTCGTCCCAGTTGTGAATCAGATAGTGGTGTGCGCCGGGATGGTCTGGGTGTTCGGCGAAGACTGCGTTGATCCGCTTTTCGTTCTCTGCTCGGTCGCCCAGCCGAATCGAGTACATCGCGTGCAGCGCCTTCGCTTCGATGTCGTCGGGATACTTGTCGATGATCGCTTGGAGTTTTTCAGCGATCGTCTTTGTTCTGTTGATTCTCTCTTTTGGGAGGTAAGCCGCCTCCCACGCCTCGATGTACATCTGCTCCTGAGGGCTCGCCTTATCCTTGCGCTTGATCGCCTCATTCAGGAAGTCTTTGTAGCGTTGCTGGCCTCCGCCGCCAATCGTAAACCAGTTGAGCCCGCAGCGTGCCATTCCGAAGTAAGGCATCGGATGGTCCGGGTCGAGCTTGGCGCACCAGCGGAAGGAGCGTTCTGCCTCCTCCCACCAGAAGCTGTGCAGGAGCGTGTTGCCCTGGTCGAACCAGAACTGGATCTCAGGCGCTTCGCTGGTGATGGGGAAGTGGCTCTTGCCGATCCCGTCCATCTTCCACGGTTTGGTCCGCAGACCTTTGTCGAAGGCGGACCCGTGGCTTGAGTGCCCGTAGCGAGTGTCCTGCTCGTTTTGGTCTTGCCCAGTCTCTTGGGCGAGCACCGGCGTGGCACAGAGGATCAGGGCTGCTGCGGCGCAGCTCCACTTCATCGTGGCTGGCATAGTCCTTCTATCATGCCAGGGCCGCCGCCTGCCGTGCCAGAATCAAGCAGATAAGGAAGGGGGCTATTGAAAAATGGCACAGAAATATGTTCCTCCACGAATCTTTGGCATGGTGGCTACTGACGCAAACGTGGCCGCCATCATTCGTCGGGGTCCAAACCGTGCTCATCAACTGATCAAATGGAATTTTGATACGGATGAAGTGATCAAGGGGCAATGGTTGATGGGAGCTCAGGTCCTGACCTACAACTGCGATATTAGTCCGAATGGGAGACATGTTCTGCTCGCAATGAGGGATTTTGGTGTGGGCGCAGGGCGTAGGACTGAAAGACACTTTGGAGTCGGTGATCCTGAGCACAGCTGGACCACCGTTAGCTGCCTGCCGTACTTCACAGCGATGGGTGTTTGGTTTGGAGCGCAATTTTATGGCGGTGGCGGTACCTGGATTAATGATAAGGAGGTCGCTCTAAAATTTAAGCAGAGCGAGTTGGATAGGGAGAGATGCAAGGTGCCGTCTGGGCTCCTGGTCCGAGTTGAAGGTGAAGACGAAAATCTACGCGAATGGCTGCTCGCAAAACGCGGCTGGGTTTTAACTGATGAAAGGATGGAGCGCCGCCTCAATTCTTACGGCAACTACAAAAATCGGCTGGTTTCATGGACAACAGAGAAGAGGTTCTCTCATGGCACAATCCAGGTGAATATCTATGAGGACCCTGAGTCCAGGAAGTGGTTTAGGCGATCGCGTCTCTTGGGGGAAGACGCAGGGGAGCTCATAACTTTTTCGCAGTCACGATTCCAGCCTCGCTTGTTAGATGTTGATCACTCAGGCCGTGTTGTTTATGGTGATAGAGGGTGCCTTTGGGCCTGGGAGCCAGAATTCAAGTCAACACCCAAACTGGTTGCTGACCTGAATGATGACTCCTTTGAATCGATTGAGGCTCCTGCGTCCGCGATGACGTTCAATCCCCAGTCTTGCGACTAAAAACCAGGCAACCCAGGCGTGATCGGCTTGTCCACCCTCAACCCGAGTTCGTACTCGGCCTGCATGACCGTGTGAATCTCGTGGGTGCCTTCATAGATCATCGCGCCTCGGGAGTTGCGCAGGTATCGCTCGACGGGATACTCGTCGCAGAAGCCGTAGGCGCCGTGGATCTCGACCGCCTTGTGAGCCGCGTCGAACGCAGCGGCGCAGTTGGTCCACTTCGCCAGCGAAACCTCGCGGGTGCATCGCTTGCCGATGTTCTTGAGCCAGCCCACCTGATAGTAGAGCAGGCGGCCGATATCGCGGCCTTGGCCCATCGCAGCGATCATCTGTTGAACAAGCTGCTTCGAGGCGATCGCTTCACCGGCGACCTTGCGGTCTTTGGCATAGGGAACAGACGCATCGAGGCAAGCCGTGATGATCCCGACGGCACCGGCCGCCACCGTATAGCGCCCGTGATCGAGCGCAGACATCGCTACCTTGAACCCATCACCCGGCGCACCGAGCATCGAAGACGACGGCACGCGAACCTCATCGAGGAAGATCGAACCTGTGTTGCCGGCGCGAACACCCAGCTTGCCTTTGATCGGACGCGACGAAAAGCCGGTCGCCGTGCGGGGCACGATAAACGCAGACATCCGCTTTGCGGGACGAGGGTTGTCCGGGTCGGTGAGAGCGATCAGCAGGAACTGGTCGGCATAGTCGCTGAGGGATATCCAGGTCTTCTCGCCGCTGATCAGCCAGTCGTCGCCATCCTGAACAGCTTTGGTGGAGATATTGATCGCATCCGAGCCAGCATTCGGTTCGGTCAGCCCAAACGCACCGACAACTTCACCAGAGGCCAAGGAGGGAAGCCAGCGCTGCTTCTGATCTTCTGTGCCCCACTGGAGGATCGAAAGGCAGTGGAGGCCGCTGTGGACGCTCATCACAACACGCGCGCTCGTATCGGCCCGCTCCAGCTCCTCGCAGACCAGCCCAAGGCTGATGTAGTCGGTGCCGGTTCCGCCATAAGCTTCCGGGATCGAGACGCCGAGCAGGCCAGCTTCGGCCATCTTCTTCAGGGCGTCAGGATCAGACTCGTGCGCCTGGTCGAGGGCACGGATGCCAGGAACGATCTCCTGCTGTCC
>JALGXY010000464.1 GCA_029824495.1 Fimbriimonadia bacterium | reverse complement strand
ATGGAGACGACCTCTGTCATGAAGGCAGAAATGTTGGGTGCCTCCCTCGATATGAAACTGCAGAGTCTTTCGCGCTTTGACAAGAATGGCCGACTGAATCATCTTCGATTTGAAATGGATAGTGGCGGCAGACGGCTCGAGGTGACCGCCGACTTTCTTGAGACTGAGATTCATGCAGAAGCTGTGGCCGGAGGAGCGCCAACCAAAAGGGTGATCCCAATTCCTGAAGGCGCCCTGATTGTCGAAGATCCCACAATTCATCTTCCAGTCGATGGCATCGGAATGGAGCGGCTTGAGTTCTATATCTTCGATCCGAACAGCCTCTCTCTTCTCAAGGCCTCAGCCGAACGAAAGCCGGATGAAGAACTGGAAGTCGAGGGTGAAAAGATTTCTGCACGAGTTATCGAAATTAATGACCCCCGAGCGAAAATGAACGTCTACCTGACGATGGACGGCGTTTTTGTAAAGGCAACAGGGCCGCTCGGTATGGTGCTGCTGCCTGAGTCTCGAGAAGAGGCGATGAGACTCCCGAAAGGGCCGACCCAGACCGATATCGCCACCGCCTCGTCCATCGTGCCGGACAAACCGATACGGCGGATTTCACGAAAGAAGAGCCTAAAGTTAAAGGTCTCTGGAATCGATCTCGCCCACCTGCCCAGCGGCACTCACCAGACTATTGAAAAGCAGGGCAGCGACTGGCTTCTTACGCTTCATCCGACCGAACCGTCGAAGCTCGAGTCGGAGCTGGTCAGCGAGATCAAGCCGTCGAAGTGGACCAAGCCAGATTTTCGTGTGCCGAGCGACTCAAAGGAGTTCAAAGAGCTTGCCCAAAAGCTGATCAAGCCAGACGACGAGGTGCTGAAGGCGGCCGAAAAAGTCCGCAAAGAAGTTCTCGGAATGCTCCGTGTCAATGCAGGCATCGGTGTCATGCGTGACGCCGCCGAAATCCTTGAAACTAAAGAGGGTGTCTGCCGTGACCATGCTGTGGTGATGGCCGCGATCCTGCGAGCAGGCAATGTGCCGACTCGACTTATCATGCGTGGGTGGAAGTTTTGAGCGGCGAAACGTGGTACGGTCTGGATTCGACTCGGTCGAGTTCAAGCTTAACCGTAGGTCATATCAAGACGGCGCAGGGGACTGTTGCAGATGCGTTCTCACATTTCCTGCTTGATGGTGCAAGAATAGAAGTGTTGGATGAGCGAGAGTGAAGAGAAGGGCGATCTGACTGAGGTTCATAAGAAGCCGGTCAAATCTAGCCAGAGGGTGCGCAAACCTGTAGAAATGAAGCGCAAAAACGTCGTATTCGTTGCGATCGTTGCGGTTGTTTGCGCTGTTCTTGGTGCTGTATGGATGCCCAGCTTTCTTGAGCGGCTGACCAGCACATCACTCTTCGAGACACACATCGAGTATTCAAGGTTTTGGTACACGGGCCCTGCGATGGGCATCCTTGGCCTGATCGTCGGTGCGGGACTCGGGCGCCTGATTCAGCAGGTCTACGGCAAGACATTCGGTCGCTGGGACAAGATTCACATCGGCGACAAAGTCGATCTGTTCCTCGGAATCTTCGGCGGCTTGATCGCTTCGTTCCCGTTCCTCTCCTTCTTTCAAGGGCAGACCTGGGGCATCGCACTCACAGTGACTCTTACGATCGGTTTCAGCGCCGTCTCAATCTATGCGCTCAAGTCGATCAGCGAAGTTCTTCCTTGGCACCGCTCGGCTGGTCTGAAACGCTCGACCGGGATCAAGGTTCTTGATACAAACGTTCTGATCGATGGCAGGCTCTACGACATCGTCACAGCTGGGTTTCTCCAGGGTGAGATGTATGTGCCCAAATTCGTTCTCAAGGAACTCCAGTTTATAGCTGACTCTCCCGACAGCCTGAGGCGGCAGCGAGGCCGCAGAGGGCTGGAGATTCTGAGGCTGCTGCAGGCAGATTTCGATGTTGAGGTCGGCACATACGACCGATTCTCCCCCGACCCGAACGAAGAGGTCGACTCTCGGCTGGTCATGGTGACCAAGGCGATCGGTGGCGAGCTGGTCAGCAACGACTTCAACCTGAACCGAGTGGCCTCGATCCAGGATGTCCGCGTCCTGAACATCAACGATCTGGCGCTTGCTGTGAGGACACCGATCCTTCCTGGCGAAGCGTTCGACCTGGCGATCATCAGGACCGGCAACCAGCAGGGGCAGGGAGTCGGCTACCTAGATGACGGCACGATGGTCGTCGTCGATGATGCCGAAGAGAAGGTTGGCGAGACAGCCCATGTGTGGGTGACACAGGTCATCCAGACCGAAAGAGGCAAGATGATTTTTGCCAGCCAGCAGAAGCCTGGCGCAGATAGGAGCCGCAACGGGCGATGATCGCCGCGGTCCTCCTTGCTGCCGGAAGCTCGGCACGATTTGGGAGGAATAAGCTCTCCGAGAGCCTTGCCGGCGTCCCGACCTGGCTGAAGTCTTTTCGAGCCCTCGCGGCTCATCCCCAAGTCGATTCAGTCGGCGTGGTCTGTTCGGCTGAGATGCTGGATGAGATCCGGTCTGCTGTCCCTCAGGCGCTCTTCGTCGTTGAGGGTGGCGCGGATCGAGCAGCCAGCTCCAAGATCGGTGTTGATCAGCTTCCTTCCGGTGCCGAGATTGTGTTGATCCACGACGCAGCACGCCCTTGGGTGAGCCACGATCTGATCACAAGAGTCATCGAAGGCGTCGAGCGGACAGGGGCGGCCGTTCCGGGCCTGCCGGTCACCGATACGATCAAGCAGGTTGTTGGCGACCAGGTGTCGACACTCGATCGCGGCACGCTCAGGGCGGTCCAGACGCCGCAGGGCGCGCGCCTCAACCTGATCCGAGACCTGTCGGCATCAGGCGTGGTGACGGATGATGCCTCACTGTGGGAGCAGGCTGGCTTGGCCGTTGAGATAGTCGAGGGTGATCCGGCGAACAAGAAGATCACGTTTGAAGAAGATTTGGAGCAGAAGATGGAAGAGACAAGGACCGGAATGGGATACGACGTTCACCGATTCTCTAAAGATCCAGACCGCCCCATGATCTTGGGGGGAGTCGAGTTCGACGACCGTCCTGGTCTCGAGGGGCACAGCGATGCGGATGCTCTCGTGCACGCTGTTGTTGACGCTCTGCTAGGTGCTGTCGCCATGGGCGATATCGGGGAGCATTTCCCGAACACCGATCCCCGCTGGAAGGATAAACCTTCAGTTCACTTTTTGAAGTTTGCTGGCGAGATGCTGGCGGAATCTGGCTGGTCGATTCGGCACATCGACTGTAGCGTGATCGCGGAGCGGCCGAAGCTTTTGGCCCGGCGCGAGGATATGCGGCAAGCGATCAGCGAACCGCTCGGCTTGACCATGGATCAGGTGAGCATCAAGGCGACTACGAACGAAGGCCTCGGGTCGCTGGGCCGCGGGGAAGGCATCGCCGCCTTTGCGACCGCGACGGTATACCGATCGGCATAATTCACAGCCAAGGCTGGTAGGCTTGAATCATGCTGACAGCCTGCGCATTCGCTCTGCTCGGCGTGCAGAGCCAGGAGCCCAATTGGTCCAAACCGATCCCGCTGTTCAATGGCAAGAACCTGAATGGCTGGCATGAAGACTCGCCATCACACGATGGCAAAGAGAATCCTGATCTGTCGTTTTCTGTCCGCGACGGCCTGCTGATCAACCGAGGACAGCCGATAGGGACGCTGATCTCCAACTCGCAGTACGAAAATTATCGTCTGACTGTCGAATACCGCTTCACCGAAAAGGCGGGCAACTCAGGGGTCTTGATCCACTGCTCGATTCCGCGCCACTGGAGCAATCTGATTCCTCGCTGCCTCGAGGTCCAGGTGATGAGCGGCAACGCGGGCGACTTCTACATGCTCGGCGAGTCGATCATCCAGAAGGGCAAAACGAAACGGACAAAGTCCGTCCGCACACCCAACTTTACGGACGACTCCGAGAAGCCGATCGGGCAGTGGAATCGAATGGTGATCGAGGCTGTTGAGGACCGCGTCAAGGTCTGGGTGAACGAAGACTATGTCAATGAAGGATTCGGCGGAAGTGCGACCAGAGGACAGATCGGACTTCAATCAGAAGGCGTGCCGCTCGAGTTCCGCAAGATCGAGCTGCAAAAACTGGCATCTGAGTGAATCTAAAACCGGTCCAATTGGCGTATAAATAAGGTGAAAGACCATGGAAATGCAGGTTCGGAACGCAGAAGGAAATCTCACCGATCAGGACCGCGAATATGCGTCCAAAAAGCTCGGCAAGCTCAACCGCTACTTTCACAAGGCCCACAAGGTCGAAATGGTCCATCGCGAAGAGCGACACCTCCACATCGTTGAGGTCACGGTCTTCGCGGATCACTTCACCCTGAGAGGCCAAGAGAAGGATGAGAGCATTCGAGCAGCCATCGATAATGTCAGCGAGAAGCTGGAGACGAGGCTCCGCCGGCTGAAGCGAAAGCTGGTCAACTCCCATCGAAGGAGGAGCACTCCGATTCCGCAGGCTCTCGATGAGCACCTAGCGGCCCCGGTCGATGAGCCGGAAGAGACGATCGAAAAGTACGAGCACTTTTCGCCAAAACCGATGAGTGTCGAAGAGGCTGTGCTTCAGCTTGAGCTGATCGATCGCCAGTTCCTGACATTCTGCAACCAGGACAATGGCCAGGTTGAGGTCGTTTTCCGCACCAAGAAGGGCGGATTCGGTCTCGTTACTCGGCCGGTTTAAGCTCTTCGGTTCGATCACCGCAGAAGGTGAGGATCGAGGCCTTCAGTGCCCCTGCCTGCTCGAGAGCATCGGCGCAGGCGAGGGCCGTGCCGCCTGAGGTGATCACATCGTCGACGAGCAGGATCGACTGGCCCTTAACGTCGGGTGACGCCTCAAAGGCGCCGTGAAGGCTCGACAGCCGCTGCTGAACCGTCAGCTCGACCTGGGGCTTGGTGTTCCTGCTCCTCACAAGCAGGTCGGCTCGGATCATCTCTTGCGGGAGCGACTCGCACAGCAGAACCGACTGGTTGAACCCTCTGAATGACCTGCGGCTCCAATGGACCGGAACAGGAACGATCAGATCGTGGTGCGGCAATGAGAATCGGTGGTAGGCATTCGCCATGATCTGCGCCATCGGCTTGGCCAGCACAGAGGCCCGACCGTACTTGAGCCGCTTGACCGCCTGAGCTGCACGGCCTTCAAAGGGGAAGATAGACCAGGCCTGAGTGAGAATCCCGCCGCCGGGGAATCGCCTGAGATGCTCATCGAGCTCCTCCATCTCCTCGCGACAAGCCGGACAGATCGTCGGCTCGCCGATGGCTGTGCAGAGTGCGCAGCGTTGTGGATAGAGCCACCTGAGCGACGATTCCAGCAGATCCCCTTTCATACGGCCCTATTTTGCCAGACATAAAAAAGGGGCCGCCTCGTGAGAAGCGGCCCTGCGTGTGGTCTTCGTGTTGGGTTTTCCTGATTTCTCAGGAATCGTGTCCGCCGGCACCCGCGAAGGGGTCGGCAGGGATCAGGTTAAGCCGGCTTGCTGCTCGGATAGCCTGAACCCTGTTTCGGACCTGAAGCTTTTGGTAGACATTGGCCAGATGGAAGTCCACTGTTCGTTTCGATACGACGAGCCTATCTGCTGCTTCCTGGCTGCTGCATCCCTGAGCGATGAGGCTCAGTACCCGGATCTCTGTTGGAGTAAGCCGGACCACCTGTCGTGATTCTGTGTCGTTTGACGTTTGTGCCATCGATGTTTCCATCCCGAGGCCTGACTTGCGTCATGTGCCTGATCTGTACATTCCATGTCGGCACAATTGATGGCAATCGCCCTGGTAAAAATAGGGAAATCGTCTGTTTGAACCTAAAACTTGGTCAAAAAAGCCCCTTCGGAGGGCTTGCAGACAATTAAGCGGGGCTCTGAGTCGACATTGTTGCGGTACGCGGCTTCGGCTTTGAGGCAGAATTCCTCGACCATTTCGGTCTTAACAAGAGCGATGCAGGCCCCGCCGAATCCGGCTCCTGTCAGCCTCGCTCCGAGAAAGCCGGGCGCCTCCCTGGCCGCAGTCGCCATCTCATCAAGCTCCCGGCAGCTCACCTCGAAGTCGACTCGCAGACTCTCGTGGCTGCCGAGCATCAGCAGGCCGAGATCGGCAGTTTGTCCTTTCTTGAGGGCTGCTGCAAATCGGGCGCAGCGGTCGTTCTCGGTGATCACGTGCCTGGCACGCATCATCGTTTCTCCCACGAGAGGAGAGTCCTTCAAGTCGATCAGTTCAGCGTCTCGGAGGAAACGGACCTTGAGGAGCCGGGACGCCTTCTCGCAGGCTTCGCGGCGCTCCGCATATTCGGAGCCGTGGAGCTGACGCTCTTTTCCTGTGTGGCAGACCACAAAGCTGATGCCCTCTGGGATCGGTGCATATTCGATCTCCAGGCTGCGGGTGTCGAGGTGCATCGCGCAGCCTTCACGGCCCATCGCCGAAGCCATCTGATCCATGATTCCGCACGGCACGCCGACAAATTCTGATTCGGCTTTCTGCGATGACAGAGCGAGCTGCTGGCTGTCGAGTCCAAACTGATCGACTTCGTTCCAGATCAGGCTGAAGGCCATCTCGAGAGCTGCGCTGCTGCTGAGTCCCGCCCCGGCCGGCAGTGTGCTGACCACCGCCGCGTTGAGATCTGTCTTTGCCCCGAGAGCCCAGCCGGCACCGGCTGCGTACTTCGCCCAGGTGGTGACAGAACCAGGCGTGACGGAGCTCACTGGGAACTGGTCTTCGGCCTCCTGATCTGCGGATACAAGAGTCGTAGGGCCATCAGAAGCAGAAGCCGCCACCCAGATTTTCAGATCGATCGCCGCCGGCATGACGAACCCTTCCTGATAGTCTGTGTGCTCGCCGATCAGGTTCACCCTTCCGGGGGCTTCGGCGATCCACTCAGGATTCTGGCCAAATCGGGATCGAAACAGATCGATGGCTCGTTCGCGGCTCACCTGCTGATTCTGTCCGATTCTCGGGGGCGGGTGGTAACCTCTGCCCGATGCCAGACGATATCGTGTCGAAGGCCCAGCAGTGGCTGACAGAACACGAAGATGACCTGATCAATGACCTGCGGGATCTGCTCCGCATTCCCAGCCTCGAAACTGAGGCAGAGCCGGGCGCCCCGTTTGGACCAGAAAA
>JALGXY010000463.1 GCA_029824495.1 Fimbriimonadia bacterium | reverse complement strand
GATTCCGTCATTGTTAGAATCGATAATCACAGATGGTCCGCTGGTTTTTGGCTCCCGAGTTTCACAACCCTCTTCGGCTATCTCATGAAGATCAGTCCCTGATAAAAACGGGCTGATAGCAGCTGTGATTCTCGCCTTGGCTTGAGAATCAGAGGCGATCAATGCCTGCAGTGATCCGCTCCTGTCTGCAAGGAAGTCCGTCTCCTCAAGAACAAGAGCCCGTCTCAGCCTTGATTCGCACTCTGGTCTCATCTCACCTGAAATCGGATCGTCGGTTGAACTAGCAGGATCCACAGCTTCAGAGAGTGGTGCAAGCCATGCAACCGTTGGGGAGTGCTGAGTGAAACCCAAGAATGCTCCGCTGTGATTTTCGGCGCTCTCCAACGATGAGACCGCCTCGTTTCGCCAGTTGTTAATCTCCTGTCGCAATCGCTGCGATTGGAATGGCGTTGGAATCTCAGGCAGATGCTGAACCAGATTGGCCAAGCTCTTCCCTTCTCCCTCTGGGGCACTTCTGACTTTCAGAGCAGCGCCCGCGGCGATCCCAAAGACTGAGGATGCAATGGCTGCCGATCGTTCGCTGCCGTAGCTTTCGTTCAGGCCTATCAGCAGGCCCGCAAGGCCACACACCTCCACTTGGCCGCTTCCTGTGCTCAAGCTTGAGATTGCGGCCAATTTGACACAGTGTACGAGAGCTGCCATCTCGTATCGACCGGTGATCGGTTCCAGAAATGGCCAGAGCGACAAGGCTGCAGAAGATGGCAGCGGCTTTCGAGTCGCATGAATTTGAGGGGCGCCCGCAAGTGCTGCTTCAACTTCAGCCTCGTCTGCGCCAAACTTCCTTGCTCTTTCAGCAGCGATTGTCACTGCGGTGCTCTTTGCGAGAATTTCGCCCTGCCTTCTCGCCATTTCAGCAGCGGCCTGGACCGCCAAAAGAGCCTGGGTCATAGCTTCCTGGTCGAGGCTCGGCGCCTCTGGAGAGACTTCGCGGTCAACAAGACTGGGGGGAATTACCCAGCCGCGGGTCATGACGTGAAGCAGCTCAGCTCGCAAAATCTCACCGCTTCCCTCCGCGTCAATCAGGCCCGTGCTTTCAGCCTTCTCAACAACTTTTTCGGCGGCTAGATTAAGAATGATCCTCGGTTCAAGTCCCTCCTGCATTGATACTTCTGCCATCAGGATCTGAGCTTGGGGGTGCCACAACGCAGGTACAGACGCGCCCGACTGGTTATAGCGGCATGGCTCCAGCCTCATATCAACAAGGGGATCGCGATCTGGACGGGTGAAGTATCGCCGCATTGACTAATTGAAGGAGAACTGCAGATCCTCCTCACTCTTTAATACCGGATTTTTCGGCCCTCTTCTTGAGGGCTATTCAGGCTGACTTTCGGAATTCGGTGCCTGCTTGAGGCCCATCTCACTCCACTGTGTCTCATCGATCGTTGAAGGGGCATCCATGAGGGGGTCATATCCCTGCCCCACTTTCGGGAAGGCGATCACCTCGCGGATGTTCTCATCATCGGTCAGAAGCATGACCAGGCGATCGATTCCAGGAGCAATTCCGCCATGCGGCGGGGCACCGAAGCTGAAGGCTTCGAGAATGTGGCCAAAACGCTCTTCCTGCTGCTGCTTCGTTACACCGATCAGGTCGAAGATCCGAGACTGCAGAACGGGGTCATGAATTCGAATTGAACCAGAGGCCCACTCGACACCGTTGCAGACGAGATCATAGCAGTCTGCACGAATTGCTCCAGGATCAGTGTCCAGCAGATGGACATCAGCCGCTTTCGGTGATGTGAACGGGTGGTGACTCGGGTCCCACCTCTGCTCATCTTCGTTCCAGTTGACCAATGGGAAGTCGAGGACATACACAAAAGAGAGCTGCCTCGGGTCTCGCAGTTCAAGCTTGTTGCCGATAAAGAGACGAACGGCTGACAAGACCGAGCATGTGACATCGTAGCTGTCTGCTGCCAGGCAGATCAGGTCGCCGGGCTTCGCTTCGGCACCGTCAAGAATTGCAGTGATCTCATCGGGCTTCAAGAATTTTAGAATGCCGCTCTTTAGGCGCAGATCCTCAAACTCGACAGCGCCCTCTGCCTCCTGACCCTCTGCCAGAACCATGATGGTGGCGAGGCCTTTTCCGCCACAGTCTTTGGGAAGATCTTCAAGCTCTCTGATGTCCTTTCGTGACAGCTTGGATCCGCCCGGATACAGAACTCCACGAACCTTTCCACCGGCTCCTATAGCCCCTTTGAAAACGCCAAAATCAGAGTTGGCGACTGCAGAAGAGACGTCGAAGAGTTCGAGCCCAAAGCGAAGGTCCGGCTTATCGTTGCCAAAACGCTCCATCGACTCGTCATAGGTCATCCTCTCAAACGTGGTCAACGGTTCCTTGTCCAGATCAAATTCACTGATCAGTCCATTGACGACCTGAATGGTCAGACCTTCCATCAGAGTGAGGATGTCCTCTTGTGTCACGAATGACATTTCAAGGTCAAGCTGGGTGAATTCGGGCTGGCGATCTGCTCTTTGGGCTTCATCTCGGAAGCAGCGGGCGATCTGGTAGTACTTCTCAATGCCGGCCACCATCAGAAGCTGCTTGTATTGCTGGGGACTCTGTGGCAGGGCGTAGAACTTGCCCGGTTCAATTCGATAAGGCACTAGATAATCGCGGGCGCCTTCGGGAGTCGACTTCGTGATGATCGGAGTCTCAACATCGACGAATCCTTCAGCATCGAGGTAGTCGCGAATCAACTTTGTCGCCGCAGATCGCATCTGCAGCTTCTTGAGCATTGTCGGTCGTCGCAGATCGAGGTAACGGTGCTTAACGCGAAGCTCCTCGTTCACCTTCTGCATCCGGTCTTCATCAGATACTGGAAACGGTAGAACAGCGCTCTGGTTCAGCAGCTCGTAGCTCGAAACGATCAGCTCAACATCTCCGGTGGCAAGATTCGGATTCTTGCCTCCTTCCCTTTCAACCACTTTCCCTGTAATGCTGATGCAGCTTTCGGAACGCAGGTTCTCGGCTTCTGGGAACTTTTCCGGATCAAGGACGACCTGGGTCAAGCCATACCTGTCTCGAACATCGACAAAAACGAGTCCGCCATGGTCTCTCAGATTATTCACCCAGCCATTGAGTGTCACCTCGCTGTCGACGTGACTGACACGGATTTCGCCGCAAGTATGAGTGCGCTGAGTGAAGCTCATTTGAGGCCGGGATAATACCTGTGGGTCAGTGAGACCCCTTGATCTTTATGACTAGCAGCGACCCACCGAGGACCAGGACCCCTGCGATCAGGAAATTGATGCTGTAGCCTAGGCCAAAGACCTTCGTATTGAAGTAGGTGATCATGGCCCCTCCAAGGCCGCTCAGCATCTGGCCGATCACGATGCTCGACTGCCACATCCCCATGTCCTGACCGAGATGGCCCTTGTCAGGCATCACGTCGGAAGCAAGTGCCCACTCTGCAGAAAGATAGAGACCGTATCCTAAGCCAAATCCTCCAGCCAACAGCACGATTCCTTGGAAATCCCATAGAACGGTGAAGGGCAGCAGTGAGGCTGCCATGATGACCCCCGCAACCCTGATCTTCTTCTTTCTGCCGATCTTGCCTGCTTTAGCTGCGGCATAGATTGACGAGCCGGCCCCGCACAGGGCCATCGTCAATGCCACGGCCATCGCTGCGGGCAAGAGCCCGACAACTTCGAGGCCAAATAAGCTGAAGACTGCATCGTCGCCGACCACGGTGTGCGGAACCATATCCTCGAGAAAGAACCTGAGGAAGGGGACGATGAGATAGAAGCCGCAGGAGATAAGCAGCCGGGTTAGCCAGAGACAGCGAAAATCTGAGTCGAGCCAGGGGGTCAGCCAGATAGCCATCGTACTGCCTTCCCTCTTTCCTAGCGCAGCTTTAGGGAGCGGCTCCTTCAGGTCGCGAATTGTAATCAAGACCCAAGCGGCCATGACGATGTTGACTACTGCGGTCATCGCATAGATCGTCTCAGCCTGGTTTAAGCCCAGCCACCCCTTGTCTGCGAAGGCAATCGCAGCAACTGCTGAGAAGATGTAGGCAGACAGGTTCAGCGCAGACATGATCGCCGATGATCGCCCGCGACGCTCTTCCGGCACGATCTGGGGAATCAGCGAACTGTAGGCACCCTGTCCGACATCATCCGAGAACTGAAGCAGGAGGTAGCTTGCGCCGAGCAGAAGCAGTGAGTCTGCCCTCGACAGGAAGACTATCGCCAGGACAGTCAGAGCACAGCCCATCGAGATAAACGGCTTGCGCCTTCCGAGGCGGTCGCTGATCCAGCCGAAAAGCGATGGACCGACTGCAGCCCACGCTCCTCCAATTGCGAAAATGGTGCCCCAGGCCTGGTTCTTTTCCCCGCCCGGGACGATTTCGGCCACCTGCCCTGGCAAAACAAAGAGAAGCAGCAGAAACCACTTCCACTGGCCGGCAAACCAGTAGGCGGACAGGCCGATGTTCCAAAGCCAGGAGTCTCGGTAGATAGAAGACGCTTTGGTCACGGCGCTCCAAGTTTGGCACAGCGAATTGAAGAGCAACGCTGATAGAATCGGATCATATGAGCATGACTGACCACCAGGACATCCGAATCGGCACCCTTGCCGGAATGAATGGAGCGCCTGACTACCTTCGCCAGATTGTGGATCACGGTTTTGAATCGTTCGAACTGACCTTGTGGCAGTACATCGGAGATGTCGATCTTGACTCGACAGCAAAGCAGAGTCTTGAAGTGATTGACGGAAAGGCGATCATCAGCAGTGTCGGTGTCTATGGCAACCCGCTTCAAGCCGAACAGACGGCGAAGGATTGGGAAACCCTGATCAAGAATGCGCATCTGTTCAACTGCAATGTCGTTTGTGGATTTGCAGGCGCGATGGAAGATCGGTCTGTTGACGAGTCGATGCCGCAGTACAAGAAGGTGTTTGGTCATCTGGCTAAGGTTGCCGAGGACTGTGGGGTGAAGATCGCATTCGAGAACTGCGACATGGGCGGAACCTGGCAGGCGCCAAAGTGGAATATCGCCCATTCCCCTGCTGCCTGGGACATGATGTTCGATGCTGTCGAGTCGAAGGCGATCGGACTCGAGTGGGAGCCGTGCCACCAGATGGTCTCCTTGATCAGCCCCCTGCCGAATCTTCGCAAATACGTCGATCGTGTCTATCATGTCCACGGCAAAGACGCCTCGGTGGCATGGGATGTGATCAAAACGCGAGGCACGAGGAGCGGAGAGCCATTTGTCTGGCACCGCACGCCCGGTTTTGGAGACACCAATTGGACAGATATCATCTCAATCCTAAGGATGAACGGATTCACAGGATCGATCGATATTGAAGGCTGGCACGACCCGATCTACAAGAACGAACTGGAGATGACTGGACAGGTGCATGGTCTGAATTATCTGAAAGCTTGCCGTGGTGGTCCTTACATCGAGAATCCTAAGAGCTGATTCTCCCGTACTTAAACTGAGGTGGCTGAAACTTGTACGAAGTGATTGGATCTGATGGGAACACGTACGGCCCCGTTGACCTGCCGACGTTGAAGGATTGGGTCAAGGAGGGTCGTATTGGTCCAAATTCTAGGATCAAAGATCCGGTGACAGGAAGCTTTGTTCGAGCCGCTGACCTCGCAGAACTCGCTGCGGATATTGACGCCTCGAGCAGGCCGGCACCGGCTCCTCAGGAGACTCAGGTGGCGGCCAAGCCCGTGCAGCCAACTCGCGGCCCTGATCCGTATTCAAGCCCCTACAGCAGCCAGTCTCATGCGATGGTGCCAGGCGGTTCCACGACACTACAGAAGTCGAATAGAAGCAAGATTGCGGCCGGACTTCTCGCCTTCTTTTTAGGGACACTTGGAATACACCGGTTCTATCTGGGTCATACGGGGACTGGAATTGCGATGCTGCTGATCACAGTCCTCACCTTTGGCTTTGGCGCAATTGTGACCGGGATATGGGCTCTTATTGACATGATCTTGATCTTCACAGGAAGCCTGCGAGATGTCAATGGCCTAGAGCTGGCAGACTGATTTTAATCTTCGATCACAAACTCAGCGCCGCGCCGCTCTGCTGCTCGGATGTAGACCAGGTTCATCGCCATGTAGGCA
>JALGXY010000462.1 GCA_029824495.1 Fimbriimonadia bacterium | reverse complement strand
CCTGATCACAAAGGGTCCCTACGCTGCTGTCTACAAAGTTGATGGCACCAAGGTCTACTACGAAACCATGCTCGGCACGAAGGTGACCGCGAAGTTTGGCGGCAAGACTCTTAAGTCCAAGTCTTCGGGCCAGCCTCGAAAGAAATGGTTCGAGATTCCTGAAGGCGCTGACTGGCGAAAGCTGGAGTTCACTGCATCAAAAGGCAAGATCAAAGAGACGATCAACTTCCAGAAGACACTCTCCACCGGCGCAGCCAAGTCCTGATCTCGAATCAGCGACACAGAAAGAGCCTGAAAGCGGTCTGCTTTCAGGCTCTTTCTGTTTAAAATGTCGGCCGGATGCGGGTCTCTTCAACCGTGACGGGGCGTGCCATCCGGCTCATCATTTCGGGAATCGTCACGAACCGGTAGCCGCTCTCTTTTGCGTGTCTGATGATCTCGGGAAGAGCTTCGGCAGTCTCCGGAATCATGTGCAGCAGCACGATGCAGCCTGGACGGATCTTTCTCGTGACAAGCTCCTCAATGTTTCCGCCGCTCGAACCTCGGTAGTCGTTGGCGGTAATGTCTCCGTGGACGGTGATATAGCCCTTCTTCTGGGCGATTCTCAAGACGCGATCATCGCACCTGAGTCCTGGAGGCCGGAACAGCTTTAACGTTTCGATGCCCGTCGCTTCGAGAATGGCGTCTTCGCACTCTGACAGCTCCTCTACAATCCCCTCGTTGGCTAGTGTGACTAACCGAGGGTGAGACATCGAGTGGTTGCCGATCTCATGGCCCTCTTCGATGATCTGCCGAGCGAGGTGCGGAAACTCCTTGACCCTGTCGCCGACGACAAAGAACGTGGCGCTGACACCCTCCTCTTTCAAGATCCTCAAGATCGGTTCAATATCTTCGGGGACGGGCCCATCATCGAATGTAAGAGCGATTTCTCGAAGGCGTGCATTTCCCCGGAAAACAAGATCGCTGGTTGGCGGATCACTGGTGATGGTTTCCGAAGGGGCTTGGGCGCTCAGGAAACCAAGCATAACCAGCACTGTGGTGCAGGACAGCACATACCACCTGCCTCGTATCAGAGCAGCAGGAAGATTGCGCAGCGCCTTGAGAAATGCAGCCTGAGTGCCGCGTGATTTCAACTCCAAAGATCTCCTGTCGGTGAACTATACAGGAGAGGGTGAATCCGGGCTAGACCGTTCATCCCTGAAACGCGGGGCCAAAACGAAAGCAGGATGAACAGCCAAAGCCATTCATCCTGAAAAAGTTGGTACTCCCGACGGGATTCGAACCCGCGACCTCCACCTTGAGAGGGTGGCGTCCTTGACCGCTAGACGACGGGAGCACGTGGTTTCAATATACCACCCCAGCCTGGCTGGTCCCGCGCCCCAAGTTCGGCTAGAATCGGTCATGCCTCTGCCGTCACCACCGAAAATCTGGATGTGGCAGCGCGTGCTTCTCTGGACATTAGCAGCCCTGCATCTGCCGATCCTGGCGGCAAGTATCTGGGTCGCGATGAATGCAGGTCAGATAGAAAAGGAGCTGCAGGTAGAGAGCTCGGCCCATCTCTTTCAGATCTCGGCCCTCCTGCCGCCAGGCATGGAACCTCAACTTTGGCCTGCTGATCGTAGTTGCATTGAGCTGCGTCATGACCGCTGCCGCCGCTCCGCTGCTCTTCTACTGGACCAGACCTGAAACCAAAGAGTGGTTTGGCATCGAGTCCTAAGTATCATAGAGGCAAGCCATGAGCCTCACTTTTCACCGAGCCCAGCCAGCAGACTGGGAGGAGATGAACCATGTTTGGGCATGGGTCTACGAAGGCAGTCCGCCAAACGAAGCGCTCGATCCAGAGCCTGAGGGCATCACAAGAGTGCTGGTCCGGGAGGATGGCAAGGCGGCCGCAGTCTGCTCGATCATCGACTACGAAATCGCACGCGGCGAGTCGACTTTAAGCTGTGGCGGTATCGGCGGCGTAGCAACTCTGGTCGAGAGTCGGCGGTCAGGAGCCGGTTCAGCCTTAATGCGTGGCACGCTGCGCCAGATGTTTGATGATGGCAAGGCGATCAGCGCTCTCTACGCCTTCAAAGAGGAATATTACAGGCGGTTTGGCTGGGAGGCTTGCGGCTGGCGCTGGCAGCACAGCCTGCCTTCTCACCGCATCCCCGAGACCGAGCTGTCCCTTCCCGTTAGACAGATCAAACCGGAAGATGCTGCTGGTCTGGATTCTGCCTACGTGCCGATGATCCGAGCGCTTTCGGGCAGCCATTTACGAAGTTCCGATGATTGGCAGAAGCGGCTCGGCAAGAAGCCGATGGCGATCTACGCGGTCGGCGACCCGATCGAAGGCTACTTCTGGGCAAAGGCAGTCGAATTTTGGGAGACTGCCGAAATCGGAGAGATCGCCTGGTCAACCAGTCGTGGCTACGACAGCCTCTGGGCGGTCATCAAAGGCCTCTGCAGCAATCAGGCAAATGTGACCTGGTGCGAGCCGCCGAACGGGCCAATCATAGGACGGTTTGTCAACCAGGGTCTGGACTCCAAACTGTCGCGGCCCACGATGTTTCGCGTGATCAATGTTGAAAAAGCTCTGAAGGCGATCGCCCCAGCTGGAGGCGAGTTCAGCTTCTGTCTTGAGGTGGTCGACGAGGAGATCCCCGAAAACTGCGGTGCCTTTAAGGTGACTTCGGGCCCAGGAAGCTCCACCGTCATTCGCGGCGGTGAGCCAGACTTCAAACTTGACGTTCGACAGTTGTCCCAAGCCGTGATGGGAGACCCCTCGCTGAAGCAGATTTCAGAGTGGGGCCTTCTGGAGACCTTCGATGAGGCGGGTCTCGATCAAGCGATTGAGTGGTTCGGGTCGATGCCGGTCGTCTGTATGGAGTTCTTCTAAGCCCGTGAAAAAAGACCAGCTCAGCCTCGAGACACTTCTTGTCTATCTCGGCACCCGGCCCTGCAAAGGCCACGGTGCTGTCAACGCCCCGATTGTTCAGTCGAGCACATTCTTTGCAGGAGACTTTCGCCACCGTTGAAGGCGCCATGCACGGGCTCGCCTTTTCCACCGGTATTGCAGCTGTCGACTGCATCATGAATCTTCTTCGCAGCGGCGACCATGTGGTCACCGGTGATGACATCTATGGCGGCACTTATCGCTATCTCGAAGATGTTGCTGAACGTCGGGGGATCACCTTCGACTACGTGAACATGTATGACGAGGCTGCTGTGGAGGCTGCGATCAAACCGAACACCAAGATGATCTGGTTTGAGTCGCCGACCAATCCGCTGCTCAACCTGGTCGACATCGAGATGGTTGCGCGGCTCGGCAAAAAGCATGACGTGCTGACCGTAATCGACAACACGTTTGCGACACCGATCTGCCAGCAGCCGCTCGGCATGGGCATCGACATCGTGATGCACTCCGCCACCAAGTACCTAAACGGCCATTCCGATGTGATCATGGGCGCGGTTATGGTGAACGATACTGAGCTCTATGACCAGCTCAAGTCGTTCCAGAATGCGATCGGCCCGACGCCCTCGCCTTTCGAGTGTTTCCTGGCTCAGCGTGGCCTCAAGACCCTCGCGATCCGAATGCAGCGGCATCAGGAGAACGCCATGAAAGTGGCTCAGTTCCTGGAACAGCACCCCAAAGTTGAAGAGGTTCTCTATCCCGGACTGCCCGGTCACCGGCACCATGAGCTAGCGAAGAAGCAGATGTCTGGGTTCAGCGGCATGGTCTCCTTCAAACCGAAAACCGATCTTGAAGGCACGATTAAAGTTCTCAATGCTACAGAGATCTTCATTCTCGCCGTCTCCCTTGGCGGAGTCGAGAGCCTGATCGAGCAGCCGGCCACAATGACCCACTTCGAGATGCCTGAAGAGGTGCGAAAAGAGGTCGGCATCACCGACAATCTGATCCGCCTCTCGATCGGCATTGAGAATGCAGACGACCTGATCGCAGATCTTGACCAGGCGCTCAGCGTCATCTAAACGTGGATAACTCGGCCCAGTGTTGAATGCGCTGGGCCGAGTTCATTCGTCTATGATTTTTGATACCGGAAGTGAATAAATGAAGGCTCAAGCTTTTCTTGCCCTAGCAGCACTGGCTGTAAGCGCTGCTGCCCAGGTTGACCCCAACCGAACAATGGTCATCGTCAATGGCGAAGAGATCAAGGCGGAGATGTACTATCGTCGCATGGAGGTCCTGCCAAATGTGGGACGCAAGGTCGGCGATACGTTCGTTCCGGCAACTCCAGGATTCATGACCCTGCAGCAGCTCATCAACGAGACGCTGATCCTGCAGCTTGCCAAAGCCGATGAGGTCTATCCCAGTCCAGAGGAGGTCGCTGCCGATATGGTGCGAAGGGCCAAAGATGACCCAGCTATCAAGATGGGCTTCGATAGGCTCGGCCTGGGAGAAGATCTGTACCGCTACGACACGCTGGTTGAGATGTGCCGATTCCGGGTCATCACCAAGGGCATCAATGTCACCGACTTTGAGGTCGAGAAATACTACAATGACCACAAGCACCGGTACTTCACAATTCCCAAGAGGCTGACGCTCAGAATGATCGCTCTTGACGATGCGGCCAAGAAAGCTGAGGTAGACAAGGACCTTGCTGGCGGCATGTCGTTCGGCGATGCAGCCAGGAAGCACTCGATCGGTATCAGCGCCACTAAGGGCGGCGAATTGGGCGACGTGCCAGAGACAGGCCTCAGCCCCCTCATCAAGCCGCACATCAACGGTATTGAAAAGGGCGAACGAACAGGTTGGATCGAGATTCAAGGCAAGCATCTGATGTATCAGGTCGACGATATTCTGGCAGCCGAAGAATTTGAGCTCGATGCAGATCTGACCAGAACGATTCGACGAAGGTTGATGTTCGACAAAGGAAACGCAACCAGGCCGATCGCCGTCCGGCTGGCACAGCTTCGAAAAGAGGCCAATATCGAACTCCAGGGCACACCGTTCGACGACCAGATCAAGAGCGCTTTCGGCGGAGGTCAGTGAACCTCCTGGATGAACTGGGCCTGACCGGATCGTATCAGGTCCACCAGGCCCCGGTCATCCTTCAGCCTGACATTCGTGCGCACCAGGTCTTCATCGGTTTTGAGGTTCTCCCCCAATTCCCCGGAATCTACCAGCCGGATCAGCCCTGCTTTGTGGTCAGAGATGATCAGCGACAGACTGCAGCCTTGAAAGACTTGGCTCAGCCGTCCGGGGCGATCGTCGTGATTCCAGCCCAAGATTCCGAGCATCCCGGCGGGTTCTATGGCCTCGTCTGGGTCGTGGATCGTCTTCTTGGGCCAGGAGGCTGCCCTTGGGATCAGGCTCAGACTCACCAGACTCTCAAGAAGCACCTGATCGAGGAATCCTACGAACTTCTCGAAGCGATCGACCTTGACGATGAAGACAAGATGGTCGAAGAGCTGGGCGACGTCCTTCTTCAGCCGGTGATGCACACGCAGATCAAGAAAGCTGCGGGCTCCTGGGACATCAATGAGCCTGCCAAGGCGATCACGGACAAACTGATCCGCCGCCATCCTCATGTCTTTGGTGATGTCGACGCTGCCGACGCTGACGAGGTCCTGCAGAACTGGGACAGGATCAAGAAGCAGGAGCGGGGTGACTCTGACCAGTCAATCCTCGATGGGGTGCCGAAGGGGATGCCCGCGCTGATGCGAGCGCTTGAAGTGAGCAGGCGTGCTGCCCGAGCCGGTTTTGAATGGCCCGACCTTGAGTCGGTCTGGGACAAGGTCGAAGAAGAGAGGTCCGAGGTCAAAGAGGCGATTCGTTCAGGCAATCAAGAGGCGATTGAATCGGAGATCGGCGATCTGATCTTCTCGATTGTTCAGATTGCCCGCTGGTCGAAGGCTGACCCAGAACAGGTGCTTCACCAGATGCTCAATAGGTTTGCAGACCGCTTTAGACTGATGGAGAAACAGTCGGACCGACCGCTCGAAGACCTGACTCTCGACGAGTGGGATCAGCTCTGGAATCGCGCAAAAACCCAGACCGATTAGTCTGACTGGATCGCCTGCAGGGCAGTTCTGATATTCCAGTCGTTTGCGGTTAAAGCTTCGCGAGCCTCGCTGTCGGTCGCATTCGAGAGATCGCGCACAATCCTCACGCATCGCTCCTTCAGCTTGTCGTTCTTCGCTTTGACATCGACCATCAGATTCTCGATCACCTTGCCGCTGAGCACCATTGCGATTGTGCTGATCCGGTTCAGAGCCATCTTCTGGGCGGTTCCGGCTTTCAGCCGCGTCGAGCCGCTCAAAACCTCCGGTCCTGTTCTTAAGATAATGGAAAGATCAACCTCGTCGGCCAGAGGTGCGCTGATGTTGTTGCTGATGCCGCACGTCCATAGACCTTTCTGGTTGGCGTGTTTAACCGCTGCGATCACAAACGGTGTCCGTCCGGAAGCAGCCAGCCCAATCACCACATCATTCGTGGTGAGGCGCAGAGCGTTGAGCGCTTCTACCGCCGCGTGGCTGTCATCCTCAGCGCTCTCGTTCGCGTTGGTCTGGGCGCCCGTGCCGCCGGCAACCACGGCAGTGAATCGTTCGGGGTCCACGCCAAAGGTTGGCGGCATCTCGGCTGCATCCTGTGCGGCCAGCCGCCCGCTCGTGCCTGCTCCAACATAGATAATTCTTCCGCCTTTCTGAAAGGCCTCTGCAGCTTTCTCTGCAGCCGTACCAAGATCTTCTTCAGCCTCGGCCATCGCCTGCATCACGGCCATCTCCTCCTCGTTCATTAGGCGGACAATCTCAGCCGCGCTCATCTTGTCCAGTCCGATCGATCGGGGGTTTCTTGCTTCAGTGCTCATGAGAGGAGGCTCCACGCTATTTTGATGGCTCCGTGAACCGGCTCAACCGCCAAAGGCTCCAGATCGAGCAGCAGACCGGACTCTTTTGACGCTTCTGCCAACATGGTGCTCGCTTCGGGCAGGACTCGAAACAGCCCTCCAGTCGTCGCCAGTTTGACCGATGTTCGGTCAGGGCCAAAGTGATCCATGACCAGGTCGTTAAGAGCAGCCATCGTCTCTTTGGTTGAGAGAACTGCATAGTCGGCGCCCTCTCGAAAATCGTCGGCCACCGCCCTCGCGATCCGGGCAGTCTCTTTGGCTGGCGTGTTTGATGAATAGATCGCTGCCAGCACCTCGTTGCGCTCTGATGAGCCATACGCATCGACCAGAACCCCCTTAACCCGACCAGTCATCGGCAGGGTCTGCGAGCGGATCAGCAGGTGGTTCAACGCCCGCCTGCAGAGATCCATAACAGATCCCTCGTCGCCCAAAACCGGACCAGCGCCTCCACTTTTGACCCGAACACCATTTCGGTAGGAACACACGATCGAACCTGTGCCGGCGATCAACAGGCCGTCACAAGCATCTCCAGCAGTCTCAAGAGCGATCTCCCAATCGGGGACAACCTTGATCGGAACCGCCCCAAGAACCTGATGGAAGAGGGCACCACCACGAGCTTCGTCACTGTTGGTCATCATGCCAGCCATGCCGGCAGCCGCCGCCGCGACAGGGGGCAGACCAAGGGTGGCTTCTTTGATGTGATCGAGGATCTTGTCGGGTGGTGTGCTGGCCAGGTTGGCAGGGCCGGACCTTCCCTCAAAAACAGTGCTTCCTGAGGAGTCCATCGCCAGCACCCGAACCGAGGTGCCGCCACAGTCAAATCCGACGGCGATCGACATGAGTCGCCTGCCACTCTACCTGAGCGATCTGCGCCGAGAGGCTAAAATCAAGCTTCATGAAGCGGTACCAAGGCGAGCGGCTCCCCGACGGGGCAAACGTGGCGGTCATTACAAATGATGCGCTCGGCAATTTCATGGTTGCAACACCCCTGATGAAGATGCTCACGCAGCAGATTCCCAACGTCTCCTTGGATTACTTCGGCGGCAAGAGGGTCATCGAACTGGCTGACAACTTCAGCTATGTCGGTAGGCACTACCCGCTGTTCGGAAGCTCACCGCACGACTTTGCAGCGCGGGAGACCACCAACTACGACCTGGTGATCAACTGTGAGCGTATGCCCTGGGCGATGTCCTCTGCGGCGATCCTCGCCGGACCCGACTCTTACGTAGTCGGCGCATCGGTCAGCGACGATGGTCGAGGAGAACTGCCGTTTGCAGATGACGAGCGTGGCAGACTCAACGCGGACCAAGGCTGGGTTGATGAAGACCTGACCGAGCGTTTCCCGATGCTCGACTCTGGCTATGTAGGTGAAATCTTCTGTCGGCTCGCCTACCTTGAAGGAGCTGTACCTGCTGCCGAAGCACCGAAAGCCGATCCGGGCAGGGAAGTGCCGGACATTTTGGTGAGCTGCTCGGCGAGCCTCGACAGCAAGCTCTGGCCGACCGAAAAGTGGGTCGAGGTCTTGTCAACACTAAAGAGCAGAGGCTTCTCGATCGGCGTCTTGGGCGCTAAGCCGAGTGTCGGATCGAAGTTCTGGGGGGGCACAGCCACAGAAGACGCGATCATCAATGAGGCCGGCGTTGAAGATCTTCGAGGAACTCTCTCAATTCCTCAGGTGGTCGGCGCAATGGAGCGATGCAGGCAGATCATTACGATCGACAACGGTCTGCTCCACGCGGCTGCATCGGTCGGGACTCCGACTGTGGGGCTGTTCCGCCACGCCATTCACCGCCTCTGGGCGCCCCCGGTCGAATCACTTTCTGTAATCGAACCTGGGCCGAATGCCTCGGTTGCGGATCTTTCGCCTGAACTTATCCTCGAACATGTGCGACTATAAGAAGTGAAAGTCGCCCTTTAGGGATTCTTAGGACTCTGTGCAACGCACCTAAGAGTCTCGAAGTATTGAGGGGTAGAACGCAGGAGAGCGGTCTGATGCCGAAAGACGAATTTCATGACATCCCAGCCAACTGCCCGGTCACGGGCGGGGCGCTGTATATCAGCGAATTGACCAGCGAGGACGGAGAGATCACTCTTCGTGGTCAGTTCCGCATTCCCAAGGTTGCCAAAGTTGATCGGTCGCACCGCGAATTTCTGGAGGTCTTCCTCCGCTCTCGCGGCGTGATCAGCACGGTCGAAAAAGAGCTGGGAATCAGCTACCCAACCGTACGGGCCAGACTCGATTCGCTGCTCACGGCGATGGATCTGACTCCGATCAAGGACGACAAGAAAG
>JALGXY010000461.1 GCA_029824495.1 Fimbriimonadia bacterium | reverse complement strand
CGAAAGTGGTTCGGAGCTGCGTGTGCTTCAGAAGATAGTTGAGGGCCTTGTTGGGATTGACATCACGGCGGAATTCAATCTCAACACGCATTCCTCGTTTATCTGAGTAGTCTTTGACACCTGTGATGCCGTCAAACTTCTTGAGGTTTGCGATCTGAGCAATCGACTCGACCAGCCGCTGCTTGTTCACCTGATAAGGCAGTTCGGTGACAACGATCGCGCTCTTGCCCATATCCATGGGTTCGATCATTGTCTTGGCCTGCATCACAACCGAGCCACGGCCAGTTTCGTAGGCGCTGCGGATTCCGGCTGTGCCCATGATCAATCCATAGGTCGGGAAGTCTGGGCCAGGCAGGTGCTCCATCAGAGCGTCGAGGTCGCAATCTGGATTATCGAGCCGGTGCAGAAGCGCACTGGAAACCTCTGTCAGGTTATGGGGCGGCATTGATGTCGCCATGCCGACGGCGATGCCTTGGCTGCCGTTGCAAAGCAGGTTCGGGAATTTGCCTGGAAGAACTGTGGGTTCACTCAGCTCCTGCGAGTAGTTCTCCATCCAGTTGACCGTCTCGCGGTCGAGGTCCTCCATCAGCTCCATAGCGAGCCTGGTCAGACGACACTCGGTGTATCGCATGGCAGCAGGAGAGTCGCCGTCGATCGAACCAAAGTTGCCCTGCCCCTGGATCAGCGGATAGCGCATGCTGAAGTCTTGCGCCATGCGAACCAAGGTCGGGTAGATGATCTGCTCACCGTGCGGGTGGTAGTCGCCACTGGTCTGACCACAGACTTTCGCGCACTTGCTGTATGAGCCGTCATGAGTCAGATTGAGCTGCCATAAGCGGTGGACATCTCGTCGCGGATGTCTACGCCGTTGATAGAAGGGTTCTGATCAGGCACAGCTTTGATTCCAGACGGTAGACGGCCTCAAAATGACTCGTCTTTGGGGCCGTCGAAGGGAGAGAATCTTACCTTCAGTGGAGGTTTCTCGAAGGGCCTGTGCTTAGGCAACGTGGGTATCTTCTGATCCATGAGTCTTCTAGCCGTGTTGGCCGCCCTTGTTTCGACTCCGATGACCGGTGATACCGAGTGGCCCGGCGGGAGACAAATGGAGGACTCCTTCATTGTTTCCAACGATCCGTCCACTGGGTCAGGAGACATTGAGTTCGTCTCGACAAGGTCTTTTGAACGCCGAAGAGACGTGCCGCGATCGGGCAGTATGAATGAGCCCAGATTGAAACTAGATCCCGGCGCCAGGGTCTCGTTTAAAGGCCGCTTCTTTGAGGTCTTGGGGGACAAAGAGGCGAAGATCACCTGGACCGCAAGAGATGGGTCGACGATCACTGCGCTGGCCTCAAAAGGTGAGCGGCACGATTGGTTGACCTATGTACGACGCAGCATCGACGAAATTATTGACACGCCTCTTCCCTCTGGAGCCAAGCCTGTCGTAAAAGAGGGATCGTTGCTGATTGTCGGCGGCGGTGGTTTGACAAAACAGATGACTGATCGCTTCATCGAAGACGCAGGAGGCAGCGGGGCCAAAATTGTCTACATTCCCTGCTCTTACGAGAAGGTGATCGACAAGGAGCCTGGTTTCGTGAGATTCCTCCGGAGAGCCGGGGCGGAGAACGTCACCTGGGTCCATACCAAGGATCGAATCGTGGCTGAAACTGACAAGGAGCTGCTTGATAAACTGCGTACGGCAGATGGTCTCTGGTTCGGCGGCGGCAGACAGTGGAATTTCGTCGATTCCTACCAAGGGACCCGGGCTGAGCAGCTGATGCACGACGTGCTGAAGCGTGGCGGTGTTATTGGAGGCTCCTCAGCGGGGGCTTCAATTCAGGCTGAAGTTTTGGCGCGTGGCAATCCGCTCGGCAATGCAGAGGTGGTCTGGCCAGGCTACACCCGGGGCTTCGGCTTCCTTCCTGGAGCGATGATCGACCAGCACTATTCAGAGCGAGGGCGTGCTAAACAGATGCCGGAACTGCTCGATGCCTTACCTGAAACCCTCGGCATTGGGATCGACGAGACCACAGCGATCTATGTTCTAGGCTCTACTGCTGAAGTGATCGGCCGAGGCTCAGTCTTCTTCTATGACCGGCTCACCGGGAACACCCAAGAACATGAGATTAAGTCCGGTCGCAAATTTGATCTGATGAGCCGCAAACCGAGCACTTTGGGAACCGATTTGCTTCTCAAACGC
>JALGXY010000460.1:1422-2254 GCA_029824495.1 Fimbriimonadia bacterium | reverse complement strand
GCTCGATTTGAGATCACATGCAATAGAGAGCCTCGACGGGGCTTGCACGCGATTTGTGCAGGATTTGGAGGCGCTCACCGACGCACAGCTTCAGGCATCGCCAGGCGACGGCGGACGCAAGGCGATCGACTTTGTTTACGAGACGATCTTCGTGAATCAGATGATCTCGGCTCGAATTCGAGGCGATGATCCCACCGAGTGGCCTTGGAATGACGGCTGGGCGACGGCTCCGGCAGATTTTGCGTTTACGGCGGATGCGGTTGAAGGCATCAAAGCGTCCGTGGAGGAGCTCAAGGCGGCGGTGGACAACACGCCAGAGGACAAACTGCTCGAGATCGTGACGGTGGGCGGAAACGAGACGTCGGTCTACGAAGGTGCGACATTTGCCGCGATGCACATGATGTACCACGACGCCCAGCTGAACTACATCCAGTCGATGGGTGGAGATATGGAAATCCACTGGGGATAGGTGGTGGGCAAGAAGGGACTCGAACCCTCACGCCTTGCGGCACTGGTACCTAAAACCAGCGCGTCTGCCAATTCCGCCACTCGCCCAAAGAAGCTGCCCATTATGGCACTGGGCTAGAGGCGCCTCTGGATAGAATGGGTGCTTGATGCAGCCCTTGCCGACCCTTCTCTTTGATCTTGACGGCACACTCACAGATCCAAAGGTGGGGATCACCACTTCGATCCAGTACGCGCTGCAGAAGTTGGGCTGCGATTCACCGAGCCAGGACGAACTGACTTGGTGTATCGGGCCGCCTCTTTTGCAGTCGCTGACTAAACTGGTCGGGGCGGAGAGGGCTGAGCAGGCTTTGAGTCTCTACCGTGA
>JALGXY010000460.1:0-1367 GCA_029824495.1 Fimbriimonadia bacterium | reverse complement strand
CGTGAGCGGTTTGCCGAGTCAGGGCTCCTAGAAAACGAGGTCTATCCGGGCGTCAAGGACGTCTTGACGAATCTGCAAGGCCAGGGGCGCAGACTGCTCGTCGCCACCTCAAAACCGACTGTCTACGCCGATACAATCACCTCTCACTTTGGCCTTTCCCAGTTCTTTGAGTCTGTCCACGGATCAGAGCTTGATGGCACCAATTCCAATAAGGCAGACCTGCTCGGCTCAATCTTTGGCGGAGATCGCAATGCCGTGATGATCGGGGATCGCAGTCACGATATGATCGGTGCGAAAGCGCATGGGATTCCCAGCATTGGTGTCTTGTGGGGCTACGGAAGCCGCGAAGAGCTTGAGGCGGCTGGGGCTGATCAGATTGCGGCTGAACCGCTCGACCTTCTGGCGATGACCGCTGTCCTCTAGGCAGATCCGAACACTGCTTCTGCGATCTGCTTGGTTGCTGAAGCCTTGCCCATGGTGTAGTAGTGAAGGCAGGGCGCGCCACCACGCACAAGCTCTTCAGACTGCTTGGTGCACCAGTCGATGCCGATTTGGCGCACAGAAGCTTTATCCTGGGCCGATTGAACTGCTTGGACAAGATGCTTCGGCATTGTCAGGCTGAAAATCCGTGGCAGGACTTCAATCTGGTTGGCGAGAGCCAGAGGCTTGAGACCTGGAATGATCGGCACGTTAATGCCGGCAGATCGGCACAGGTCGACAAACCGGAAGTAGACGTCGTTGTCGAAGAACATCTGCGTGACGATGAAGCCGGCACCTGCGTCGATCTTCGCCTTGAGATGTTCCAGGTCTGTCGCTGCATCAGGTGCTTCACCGTGTGCCTCGGGGTAGCCGGCTGCGCCGATACAGAAGTCTGTGGATTCTGTCTTATCGCGTGTGCTGTGAAGCCAATGCCCGGAGTTCATTGAGGAGATCTGATCAATCAGTTCAACGGCATAGCGGTGGCCGCCAGGCGCTGGGACAAAGCTGGAATCACCGCCGGATGGATCACCACGCAGCGCCATAACCGAGTCGATGCCGAGGAAGTTGAGCTCGACGAGCGCATCTTCAGTCTCATCCTTGCTGAATCCGCTGCAGATCAAATGCGGAACTGTGTCAACTCCGTACTTGTATTTGATCGCAGCACAGACGCCGAGAGTGCCCGGTCGCTTGTGGATCGGCACCTTCTTGCCGTCTGGTGTCTCAACCAGCTGGGTGGCATGGTAGGTGACATCAATGAACGCCGGATTGAACGGGAGCAGGGCTTCTACCGTACGGAAAATGCCATCGATTGATTCTCCCTTCTTAGGAGGGAGAATCTCGAAGGAGAAGAGCGTCTGCTCCGCTTGAGCCAGGTGATCGGTGACCTT
>JALGXY010000459.1 GCA_029824495.1 Fimbriimonadia bacterium | reverse complement strand
ATGTCGTTGTCTGTGTCTTCAGCAACGTTCATCACCGCATTCACAATGCCCTGAACATACGGGCTGAGCATGATGTCGTGATCCGGCCGGTCTGGAACGACTCCAAGGGTCATGCTCTTCCCTGTCACCATCGACTTGGCTAATCTGTTCGGTCGATAGCCTAGATCAGCCGCCGTCGCCAATACCTTTTCACGCACCTCTTCGGGCACAGGTCTCGGTCCGCCGTTCAGCGCGTAGCTGACAGTGCTGACCGAGATGTTCAGTCGCTTGGCGATGTCCTTGATAGTCGCAGCCATGTGATTTCGCTCATTATGCACGAAACGTTTCGCGAAACGTTTCGCTTTTTAGAAATAAGTCAACAAATCGCGTTTTCAGGTTCAAATTCTTGTGAATATTCTCAGTTGCTGATCTGAGAAATGCCGGTTTTTACGCGAAAACAGCCTGATATCACCGGTGCTGAATCCGCTCCCCAACGATGGAGGGCAGATGAAGAGATCCTGCGGGTCATGAAGCAGCCGAAGTAGCTTCGGCGCTCTCAAAATACTATCTAAGTCGGCTTCTCACTTCACCTGGAAGGAGAAGCCGATCTCTTTCTCGACTCCTGCGGTCAGCTCAACTTGGAGCTCGGTCTCGCCCGCCTGGACAACAACCGTCTGATCCCGCTCTGAAACCAGCACTGCCCGGACCTGGCCGCCAGCCCACTCCAGCCGCTTCACCTCGATCTGGCCACGGCACAAAATGCCCTCTATCGCACCGCTGGCCCATTGACCAGGCAGCGCAGGGAGCAGCTCAATGCGGCCAGGTTCACTTGCCACCAGCATCTTGATGATCACAGCAGGCATCCCGCCGCTGATGTCCATATTGAACAGCGACTTGTGGTTGTGCATCGAAGCCAGATTGTTCAGCCAGTATCGGTTCACCAGATGCACGAGGCAGCGGTGAGCCAGCTCCGATTCGCCGAGGCTCGCGGCGACGAGTCCCAACTGCACCACGCCAAACGACATGAAGCCAGACGACTCCTTCCAGTGCCGAGCTGCGAGGAGTGTCGGTGCCCGAGCCGGTCAGCAAGCAGCGGCGTCGCCCACTCCTTAACAGCCCCGGTCTCCTGGTCGATCAGGTAGGGCGGCAGTTTTGCGAGCATCTCCTCCCAAACCGGAATCTTGTCCTGGTTGGTATTGAGGTGGCGTGAGGCAGCGATCGTATTCTGCAGAAGCTCGCGCGCCATCGCAATCTCGCTCGTCGCATTGAAGGATCCCTGGGAATCGGTGTTGCCTGGTGTGTTCTCTGGCGACTGGGTGGGAGAGAAGATCAGCCGCCCATCCGAGCCCTCATAGAGATAGTCTTCAAAGAAGAGCGCGGCCTCTTCCATAAACGGCAGCGCGTTCTCCTTCAGAAACTCCTCATCGCCCGTGTACAGATAGTAGTCGTAGAAGAAGTGCGCGGCCCAGGCGGCTCCGCCGACCCAGAAGCCACCGGCAAAGTTCGGCGCAAGAGCGTTGTTGTAGCCGTGCGTCGTCGACCTTGATGGCAGCACAATTCCGCGCGCCCCAAAGATGTTTTTTGCACTGGTCCGCATACCCGGCCGGATCGACTCGATATACGACGTGTAGCTGCGCATCAGCTCGGGTGTATTGCCCATGAGCATGCTCGCGATCGCGGAGGGCACGTTTCCATTGTGTGTAAAGTCGCTAGCCCAACCTGGTACATAAGTACCGCCCCAAACACCCTGGAGCACGGGCGGCAGCTCGCCTGTCGCGCAGATGATGTTATAGCGGCCTGCGTCGAACTCTTTCTCGATCAGCGCGCTGTTTAGGCTCTCATTGCTGGTCTTTTCGAGCAGCTCTTCGACCGTTAGGCTGTGGTCTTCCCCGCCTCCCAGATCGAGCTTCATGCGGCTGAACATCTCGCCGTGAATGGCGGCGTGCTCTTCGAGCAGTTCATCGTATGACTTGGCTGCACTCAGGTCGATTGTGACCGGCTGGTAATAGACCGGCTCAATATCGATCAGCAGGGTGGCGCTGTCTGCGCCGAGCACCGTCACCTTGCCGTCGCTGGCTGCGATTGTGCCGCCCTGCGCGATCACCCTCACCGCCCCTTCGATCGACTGAATGCTGCCGGGGTAGGCGTTGGTGAAGCCGTTGCGCCAGGTGATCGTGTCTCTATCGGCGGTGGTCGTGATGCCCTTCACCAGTCTCTCAAGCCGGTTCTGAGAATCGGTCCTCGTCTTCTCGTCCAGCTTCTCGCTCAGCGTGCGAGGAGTCAGATAGGCAGAGAAGCCAAGCTTGCCCTTGGGAGCGGTGAGGCGCATAACCGCGATGCCGGCCGGCCGTGAGACAAACAGGCGGCGTTCATGGCGTCCATCCTTGTCGGTCCAGGCCACGATCGTCTCGCCTGTCTCAAAATCGGTCGCCCTTCTGTACTCGTCGA
>JALGXY010000458.1 GCA_029824495.1 Fimbriimonadia bacterium | reverse complement strand
GGATTTGACGTTTCTGCTTGATTGGGTTGGAGATGGCTATGGTGTGCCATCGGAAGCTGGAATGCGGGCAGCGAAGTGCTTGGCAAGAACGGAGGGGATACTGCTCGACCCGGTCTACACATCGAAAGCGTTTGCGGGGCTGCTCGATCTGATCGATCAGCGCGAACTCTCAGGGAGAATCCTCTTTTGGCACACGGGTGGAATCCCCGGAATCTTTGCTCATCGGTGAGGAAGAGACCTTTCTGAGAGATTCCATTGAATGAGGGCTGTTCAGCTTGGTTGTGGAGAACCGGAACACTCCATAGACGATCAGGCCAGCAGCGATAATTTTAAGAACTACGTTCATCTTGTGCGTGCTCGTATCGAAACGGATCTTTCGGATGTAGCCATAGCCGCCAAACAGAGCCGAAATGGTGAAGGCAAGGTAGAGAATCGGGCCAAACAGGTTCGAATTGAACGCCTGCACCAGGTTGCCGTGCAGGATGTTGGTCCACGAGGTTGTCATGCCGCAGCCGGGGCAGGGGCGATCACAGAAGAGCACGGCTGCACAGGGGGGAAGCCCGAGCTGAGTATGGGTGCCGTGGCCATGTTCACTGGGCGTGAGGTAGATCCCGATCCCGGTAATGACCAGCCAGGCCAGGAACCAAAAGAGGTGCCCGCGAATCTCCTTTCGGCTCGAAACCTGGCTAACTTGAACCAGTGGGAGCCGACTCAGGAAGGACGCATTCTGGGTGGAGTTCTCTGCCTTCGACGCGTGCAACGCTGATCACCATTCCATCGGAATTCAGCAACCCTGCTTGACGTTCCCCAACGTCATAGGTCACCTGGATCCAACGGCCATCGCGCACCAGCTTTGTCTGGTGCTCATTTAGTTCTACGAGCGGCATAGGGGGAAGCGATTCACTTAAGGGCAGGAGGTCTGATGGCTCGACACTTTCGAGTTCAAACGCATCCTTCAAGTGGAATTTGCCGACCTGGGTCCGGACAAGGCCTGTCAGGTGGGCGCCGCAGCCGACCATCTGTCCGAGATCGTGAGCGAGAGTCCGAATGTAGGTTCCGCCAGAACACTCAACCGTGAATGATCGCTCAGCCTCGCTCGGACTGCCTGTCTGACTGTAATCACTGATGAAGACTGTGCGGAGGCGTCGTTCAACCTCTTCGCCTCGCCGCGCATATTCATAAAGGGCTCGGCCATCTTTTTTGACTGCGCTGAACATCGGCGGAAGCTGCTGAATCTCGCCGGTCAAGGTTGGCAGGTGTGCCGCGATCTGATCGTCGAGATCATCCGGCACCTGGCCTGAATCTGTGACTTCACCCTCGGCATCGAAGGTGTTTGTCGCCTCACCGAATTTCACGACGGCTTCGTACCTTTTCGGTTCTAGAGGGAGATATTGAAGAAATCGGGTTGCCGGACCGACTGCCAAGACCAGCAGCCCTTCCGCCATTGGATCGAGCGTGCCTGAGTGCCCGACGCGACGAAGATTGAACCTGCGGCGAATCCTCTGGACCACGTCATGGCTGGTGATGCCTTTCGGCTTGTTGATCAGGAGCACGCCAAGCATTTCTTTAAGACTTCTACAACTCTGGCTTCTGCTTCTTCCTGCGGCCCCTCAACATTCAGGCCTGCAGCTTTGGTGTGCCCACCGCCTCCAAAATGTCTGGCGGCTTCAGCGACATCGATATCACCACGAGCCCGAAGGCTGACTTTAAAGGACCCGTGTCTGCCCTCTCTGAAGATTGCGGCGACCTCAACGGTTCGGATGGCGAGCAGTTCGTTGACGATTCCTTCTGTATCTTCAGGATTGGCGTCAAGCTCTTCAAATAGAGAGCGGGGAAGAACTGTCCAGGCCAGCCTTTCGTCGCACGCCAGGTGCATTCTGCTGATCGCCTCTCCGGCCAGAAGTACGGCCGCCTTCGCCTTGGTCATATAGACCTCTTCGCTGATTTTGGCAAGCCCAGCCCCAAACTCGAGGAGCTGGCCAGCGATATGAAGACAGTGTGGAGTGGTGTTGGGGAATCGGAAGCTTCCCGTGTCGGTCAGCAGCCCCGTGAGAAGGCAGTCTGCAATCGCAGGCGTAATCTCGACGCCCGGCATATCAAAGAAGAGGTCGCAAAGGATCGAAGCTGTGGCCGGCGCTTCAACATCAACAATGCGCAGATCGCCAGGCTTGTTGTGGGGGACATGGTGATCGATCACCACCAGCCGCTCGATCGGCTCGAACCAGTGCTCGGCATTGCCCAAACGCTCTAATGAATCGAGATCGAGGATGAGCCCCAAATCGTGATCATCGAACTCTGGATGGAGTTTGATTCTAGATGACTGAGGAAGAAACTGCAGGTATCGGGGCGGCAGGTGGTGGCAGATCACCTCGTTCGCTACGCCAAGCTGATCGAGAACCATTGAGCAGGCGAGCGCCGAGCCCAAGGCGTCGCCGTCCGGATTGAGGTGCGTACTGATGAGAACCCTGTGGGCGCTCTGGACCTCGTTAAGGAAGTCGGGAATCTGCGCCCTGACCTCTTCCGTGTGTTCGCGTGGAATCCCCACTGGCGTCCAGGATACTACAGAACCTTCGGGTTAGAGACCCGGAGGCCCGACGTAGGGCAGAGGCTTTCCGGTGACTGCATAGAGCGCCGCTGTAATGAACAGGATGATCGTGATGCCGATATGTGGATCTTTCCAAAGGATGTTTTCTGGTTCAGATCCATCGTTGTTGGCGAACGCCAGATAAAGGTACCGCGCCACTCCATAAAGAACGAACGGTGTGGTGATCATCAGCGATGGGTACTGCTCGGCTGTTGTGCTCTCGATGGCATAGATGCCGTATGAGAGGGCGGCCAGCGCTGCCGAAAAGACCACCATCATATCGAGCAGATTGGCCGTGTAGCCAGCCAGAGCAGGCCTGGAGACCGCCGAATCGTTCTGGTCGTCAAGGAACTCGCTTCTCCTCTTTCCAAAGCTGAGCATCAGGGCGAGTGCTCCTGTACAGAAGAGCAGCCAGCCAGAAATCACGCTTTGAATCGCGATGGCGCCCATAGCTGCCCGCAGAACAAATCCAGCCGCTACTGTGAACACGTCGAGGACTGGGATTCGCTTGGCGACTGCGTTGTAGATGACCTGAAGGAGCAGATAGCCTCCAATGCCAATCAGGAATTCTTGATGGATCGAGTAGCTGATCGCACAGCCTGAAACGAGGAGGACCAGGGCCAGGATCCAGGCAGTGCCCGGTGAGATTGCTCCAGAGGCGATTGGTCGGTTCTTTTTCTTTGGATGGGCCCGATCTCGCTCGACATCAAAGATGTCATTAATCGTATAGACGCCGGAGCTGACAAGGCAGTAGGCGACAAATGCGAGACCGCTGGCGACCAAAACTTCCGGCTCGTTGAGGCGAGCCGTAAAGATGGCGGCAGCAAAGATCAGCAGGTTTTTGGCCCACTGCTTCGGCCTCATAAGTTTCAGGATCAGCCCTGCCGACATGGCTCCGATTATGAACGGTCAGTGCACGGCCTTCGCAAGTCAAGTACTTCTGACAGCACGAACCTAGTAATGAACATTCAAGTTGGCATGGATCTTGCATCTATTCATGCTTTCGGAAGACAGCTTTTTGGAGCATTGAATGGCAACAGGAGTCATCCACAAGGATCAGACCGCAGCACTTGCGCCCCGCAGTGTCAGCCCGCGACCTGTCTCGTATCGACGACAGAAGCGGATTGTTGACTTTGTGGGAGCTTCGGTTGTGATCTTGTTGACTCTCCCGCTGCTGCTCATTGCGGCGCTTCTTGTCAAGGTGACAAGTCGTGGGCCGCTGCTCTATGTCTCCAAGCGTGTTGGTCTATGCGGAAGGGTTTTCCGCTTTTATAAGCTGCGGTCGATGTATGTCGACGCTGAGCAGAGGAAGAAGGCACTGGCAGAAAAGAATGAGAAGGAGGGCCCCATCTTCAAGATGAAGGATGACCCCCGAATCACGCCTGTCGGCCGCCTGATCCGCAAGTCTTCAATCGATGAACTGCCGCAGCTCTTCAACGTACTTAAAGGCGACATGAGCCTGGTCGGCCCCCGGCCTCCGCTTGTGGGTGAAGTCAAAAAGTACGGCGACTATGAGATGCAGCGATTATCGATCAAGCCTGGCTTGACGTGCTATTGGCAGATCATGGGCCGCAGTGACCTCACGTTCGATGAATGGATGGATTTGGATCATCAGTACCTCAAGGAGATGAGCCTGATGACCGATCTTAAGATCATCGCCAAGACCCCAAAAGCTGTGCTCACCTGTCGCGGCGCTTACTAAAGCAACGAATGCGCCTAGCCCTCCTTAACGAGTTTTTCTATCCTGACCGCTATGGCGGAACAGGCAAAGTCCTGTCCGACCTGGCTCGTCGTTTGGCGGATAACCATGAGTACAGCATCCATGCCGTGACGACCCAAAAGGTGTATCGCGGCGCCTCTGATCCACTGGCTGAACATGAAGAATGGGACGGCATCGAAATCACGCGCCTGCCAGCCGCAACAGGATCACGCCAAAACCTGAAATCGAGGCTCAAGGATGATCTTAGATACACATGGAGAGCCTTTCGCAAGCTGCTCGCGATGAGAGGTCTGGACGGCGTCCTTGTCTCAACATCACCTCCCACCCTGCCTCTGGCTGCGTGGCTATTGAAGAAGCTGAAGGGCATTCCGTATTGGTACGTGATCTACGATATCGAGCCGGACCGAGCGGTCGTCATGGGTGTCCAGTCTGCCCATAGCCCAAAGGTGCGCATCATGAGATGGATGCAGGCCGCCTGGCTGAAGGATGCCGACCGGGTGATTGCGATCGGCCGGTGCATGAAAGACCGACTGATCGACTCGTATGATTTGGATGCAGACTCGATCCAGGTGATTCCAGTGGGTGAGGATTCCGAAGCGATTCGACCAACAGCATCACCCGATTCGATCCGCAGAGAATTTGGCGCGAGTTCATTCGTGGTTCTGTATTCCGGAAACTTTGGCCGCTATCACAAATTCGATTCGATATTTGATGCAGCCGAGAGGCTGAAGTCGGACCCCAGGTTCCACTTTTTAATGGTGGGCGACGGAAAGAAGAAAGAGGAGATTGAAGCGGCCAAGTCTGCCCGGGGTCTTTACAACCTCCACGTGCGACCCTTTGTTCCGGCAGAAGAGTTGGAAGACCTTCTGAGTTCAGCGGACGTCTGTCTGGTCACTCTAGAACCCGGTATGGAAGGCCTCTGCGTACCGAGCAAGTTCTACACGATCCTTGCTGCTGGCCGCCCTGCTTTGGCTCTGATGCCGAGCTGTACAGAGACCGCTCTGACGATTGAGGAAGAGGCGTGCGGATGGGCTCTTGAAAATGATGATGGCGACCAGTTGGCGGAGATATTGATTCAGGCAGCTGCAGATCGCAGCGTTCTTGCAAGAATGGGCATCAACGCTCGAGATTCAGTCGAGAGGCGATTCTCCTCAGACAAGATTGCTGAAGAGTTTGCCAACACGATTGGGAGGGCTGCATGAGCTCAAGCGTCGCTCCGGTCGACTCGAAGCTGACCAGGCCAAAGTGGTCGCTTAAGTTTGATTTTCTGAAACAGCCAGGGTTCTTGGCGGCTCTGATGGCGCTGGCCGGTGTGGTCTTCGCTTTTTGGCCTCTCATCAGGTCGCTCCCTGGCTATTGGCTCGACTTCGAATCGTATTACGGACATGGCCTGCTTATCGCTCCGGCTGCCGCTTGGATCATCTACAAACGATGGCCGAAGATTAAGGAGCTGCCGGTGCAGGGGCATTGGCTCGGGCTGGCACTGCTTGTGCCTATCTTCTATCTGGCCTGGGTGACTTCGCGCACTGAGATGCCGCTTCTGATGTCTGCCGGATTGATTGCGGCACTGCTCTCATCGATCCTGTATGTCGCCGGCTGGAAATGGCTGAAGGCGCTTGCAGCGCCAGTGCTTTTCCTGACTCTCGGCCTGCCGATGATCGATCGGTTCATCGACCCGATTACGTTCAAGCTGCAGTTGATCTCGGCCGATCTTGCTGTCGACATCTTGAAGATGCTCGATACCGGCGCAATGAAGCTTGCGCCAACGATGATCCACTTGGATCACTACACACTCGAAGTCGTCGAGGCCTGCAGTGGCCTGAAGACTACGATTGCTGTTACGGCGATTGTCGCCTTTCTGCTGCTGACTTCGAAGCTTAAGATTTGGGCGAGCGGGCTGCTCGCGGCGATCGCGATACCGATGAGCATTGGCGCCAATGGCCTGCGCATCGCGCTGATCGGCTGGGTGGGGAACAGTCGCGGCGAAGATGCCGCGGCCAAG
>JALGXY010000457.1 GCA_029824495.1 Fimbriimonadia bacterium | reverse complement strand
GCCGTGACGGCATGAATTGGGAGTCGGTCGCGCTCCTGGCTGAGGCCGAGGTCGATCTGCGGGATCCGAAGCTCTCTGTCTTCCCCGATGGCCGCCTGATGGTGATCATGGGCGGGTCGTTTTACCAAGGCACGACGCTCTTGAAGCGGGAGATGCGCGTCTCAATCAGCGACCCTGAGACAGGCGAGTTCTCCCGACTCATGAGGGCGCACATCGACCCCAAGATAGCCACCAGCACAGACTGGCTATGGAGGGTTCTTTGGCACGACGACACAGCCTACGGTGTGGTCTACCAGCCAAATGCAGAGAGACAGGGACTGCACCTCGTGAAAAGCAGAGTCGGCATCGACTGGAAGCATGTCACCGAGCTCGAGATCGATGGTGTCGGAAATGAGACGACTTTGCGGATGCTGCCGGATGGCCGAATGGCCGCTCTGGTGAGGCAGGATGGCTCCCCAGCCCCAGCAATGTTTGGGACTGCCAAGCCACCCTTCACCGATTGGAGCTGGACCAGCACAGGCACAAGAATCGGCGGTCCGAACTTTGTCGTTCTTCCTGACGGCAGGCTGCTCGCCAGCGGTCGAGAGTACACAAGCAGCGGCGCCAGAACGATGGTGGGCTGGATCGGCAAAGATGGCCAATTCACAAAGTCGTTGACGCTTCCCAGCGGCGGAGATACGAGCTACCCCGGCATGGTTGTGCGGGGCGATCAGCTCTGGCTCTCCTACTACAGCAGCCACGAAGGCAAAACTGCGATCTACTTGGCGGTCCTGAGGATCGACAGACTGTAGGGTTCTCGGGTCATAATTCGGGCCGATGATTCTCAAGTCGATCAACTACTGGTCTTATCCTGGCGGCCTCGATGGATCGCTGGCACTTCCCGACTTCTTTGCAAAAGCCAAAGCTCACGGTTATGAAGCTGTAGAGGTGGCAATCGGGCACGAGGGTCACCTGAATGTGGACGCCTCTGAAGCTGACTGCCAGGCCATTCTCGCTCAAGCTGAGGCTGCCGGCGTCAAGGTTGCTAGTGTCGCCAGCGGAACCTACTGGGCTCGCTCTGTCGGCGACGAGGACATGGAGGCACGTGCCGGTGCAATCGAAGATCTGAAGAAGATGCTCCAGATTACGAGCTGGCTCGGCTGCCGCACCCTGTTGACGATTCCGGGTGCTGTCGACGTATTCTTCCTTCCCGATCGACCTCGGCAGAACTATGCAGAAGTCAAACAGCGTGCCTACAGTGGGATGCGAGAGTGTCTGCCTACAGCCGAAGCCTGCGACGTGCGCATGGGCATCGAGAACGTCTGGAACAAGTTTCTGCTCAGCCCGACCGAAATGTGCGACTTCATCGACAGCTTTGATTCAGCGCATCTCGGCAGCTATTTCGACGTGGGCAACATCATGCCGTATGGCCACCCAGAAGACTGGCTTCGAACGCTCGGCCATCGAGTTGTCGGCATCCACTTCAAGGATTTCCGCATGTCCGTCGGCAATATCAACGGCTTCGTTGACATCCTCGAAGGCGATGTGAACTGGCCTGAAGTGATGGCCGCTATCGAAGAGATCCAGTACAGCGGACCGATCGCCGCTGAAATGATCCCTGGATACACACACTATCCGGAAGTTCGCTGCATGAACACCTCAACAGCGATGGATCACATCTTCGGCCGAGCCTGATCACCCCAGCCAGTTCAACCAAATGGTTGAACTGGCCCATTCATCTCATGGCTGAAGTTCATCAAGTCGAGTCGGAAGAGGCGATGCGCGCACTAGGTGCATCGCTTCTTTGTCGGCTGAAGCCAGGTGATGCCGTTCTTCTTGAAGGAGAGTTAGGCGCAGGAAAAACCACTCTGGCAAGAGGTTTGATCGAGGCTGCCGGCTGGACCGAGCCGGTGCGCAGTCCGACATTCAACCTGATCCAAGAGTACAACACAGAGCCGCCGGTTCTGCATGCTGACCTCTACCGGCTCAAATCGGCATTCGGCATCGGGCTTGAGGACAGCTTAGAGACTCATGTCTGCCTGATCGAGTGGCCAGACCGACTCGGCGGCCTGATTGACGCTGAAGAGGCTTACCTGGTTGAAATTGAATTCGATGAGCCAGGCCGCCTGGTCACCATCACCGAGCCTAGTTGACCGAGACCGGCTCGCCCTTGCCTCGATAGAGTTCGATCTCTTCGGCTAGATCGACCTGGATCACGGTCACGTGCTTGTCAAACTCGGTCGGGCGTTCAATCCAGACCACTCCGGGTATTCGATTCCACTCGGCGCCACCGAGCTTGCGATGGCTCAGCACCTGGCCTGTTCCCAAAACTGAGATCTTCTTGATCTCCGTCTGGATGCCTTTGATCGGGATCGTGTCGCCCGGGTCCCCGCTCTGGAACAGCCAGAGAGTCTTCTTGTCCTTGCTGAGGGTGGTCGGGCCATTGAAGTGCCCGAATGGCAGTCCGCCAATCGTGGCGTAGACGCCGGCGCCGTTACGGTCGAGCCATGCGCCGAGTTCTTCCAGCCGCTCCACCTGCTCTTCTGGGATCGTGCCGTCCGCCTTCGGCCCGATATCGAGCAGCATGTTGCCGCCTTGGCCGACGCAGTCGCAGAACATTCGGATGATCTCGCCGCTCGACTTGTAGTTCGTATCACGGCCCTGGTAGCCCCAGGAATCGTTCATCGTCACGCAGAACTCCCACGGCCCCTCTGGCCGGATGATCGGCACGCCCTGCTCAGGTGTCAGATAGTCGCCATAGCCGAGCATGCGCGAGTTCATGATTGTCTCCGGCTGCCAGGCGAGAAGCTGTTCACGGAGCTCCTCCATTTTCCAGGTCACCGCATCCCGTTCCCAGTCGCCATCAAACCAGAGCAGATCAACTTTGCCGAACTCTGAGCAGAGCTCTTCGAGCTGGCCGCGATGAAAAGCGAGGAACCGCTGCCAAGCCTCTTGATCGGTCGGCCCCTTCGTATGGCTGAAGGGACTGCCGTTGTCGTGGTGGATCGAAGCGTAATCTGGGTGCGACCAGTCGAGGTGAGAATAGTAGAGGCCAACTTTGAGGCCCTCAGCACGAATGGCATCGACCCACGGGGTCAAGACATCACGGGCTGCCGGGGTCTTCTTGGGAACGCTTAAGTCGTTCTGCTTCGTGTCCCAGAGGGCGACGCCGTCATGGTGTTTGGTGGTCAGTACCGAATAGCGCGCACCCGATTTCTTGATCAGCTTGGCCCATGCTTCTGGGTCATATCTGTCGGCCGTAAAGCCGTGGAGCTGCCCCATGTAATCGTCATAAGAGATCTGGCCATTGAAGAACGACCAGGACTCGCCGATGCCTTTGACAGCGTAGATTCCCCAGTGGATGAAGATGCCGAGTTTGGCATCACGAAACCAGTCTTGAACCACGTCTCTATTGTGGAACGATTCAGCCGGTTCTTTCTGCTGTGATTACGCCAGATTCTGACCGGATGATGATCTTCAGCGGCAGTCCTTGGGCGTCATACCACCAGTCCTCATCCGCTCCGCGCTTGAACTGACGGGCATCGTAGGTACGACCAAAGAGCACGAGCTTTACTGCACCGACGTAGGAGACCTCAAACCTGCGCCATTCTAGGAGGTCCATATCGAATTCGTAGACCACCTCTTTTGCGCCTGGCAGCAGCCGCTGGTCCGAAGGCCAGTTCAGCGTTTTGTCGGCGGCTGTCACTGATTGGGGCAGATCTTGAGTCACCTTCAGTCGAGTGTCGGCCTCTTCCCATTCCACGACGGCACTGGTCGCCGTAAACTTGGCCTCCGTTTCGTCAACTTCGTCACCTGTACGGTTCCGCCTAACAAACCTTGTGGGCTTACCAGTCTTGTCGTAATGACGCTCTTCGACGATAAACGACTTGCCTTCTGGCAAGGCAAAAGTGTGGACCAAGCTGATCTGCGTGCTGCCTTGCCGGGTCTTCTTGATGACGTAGTCGAGGGTGCCGACTGGATCGCGGTCGATCATGACCCGCATATGAGATTTCAGCTCTTTAGGCTGCGTCGCGTCTTGCGGCAATAGCAGAATGGAGGCGAGAAGAACTGACAGACTCATACGCGTTCAAACACCAGCCCCTGCTGCTCCAGCCGCAGCGGATCGCCATTCTTGTCGGAATAAGCCTTGGTGTCGCCGATCTGTGTGTAGTGGGCGTTGGACTGCTTGCCGCCAATCTCAACCTTGACCAGACCGTGATAGACGGCCACAGTTTTTGACCAGTCTTGGCGAGCCATATCAAACCGGTGATACGTGATCTTGGTGCCGGCTTTGGGCTTGTCTCTGATCAGCCAGAAATCAGGAGTGGCGAGGATCGATTCCTCGGGAATCAGGCGCTCACCTTTGCGTGTCACACCATCATTGACAACGACCAGCAGGGCCTTGGTCTTGCCGAATGTGACGCCGATTTTCTGGATCGGTCCTTCCCCCACTTTGGTCTCAAGCGACTTGCTGACCGGGCGCCCATCCTTGGCAAAAACCGCCGTCTGCTTAAGGGTCATCGTCACGCCATCCTGCATCAGGTTGACATCGGCTTTTTGAGTCAAGGTGCCGTCTTTGGCGAGAGTCGCCGTCATGACCATCGTTCCGGAGAATGATGCAGGGCTGATCACCTTCATCTTAACCTGGCCGAGGACTCCGGTGACCAGAACGGAACAGAGGGCGGCAGTGATCATAAGCTCAAGACTCTCTTTGCAGCGTCGAGGCCGCTCTGATAGGCCGACTCGATGCGCGGGCGAGAGACCCCGTCTCCTGCTAGGACGATTCGGGAGCCATCTGGGTTCGCCATCTGGAATGAAGTGCCCTGGTCGGCCATGGCGAATTCAAATCGCTTGACAGCCTGCACAGCTGGTGCTCCCAGCTCTTCTCCTAAGACGCGATGAACATCGATCAGAGTCTCTTCACAAATCTTCTCGTCTGAGTCCGAAAATCGGCGTTTGCTGTATCGGCGGCTCATCTGAGCCACGACGGCCGTTCCTCCCCCAGGAGCTCGAGCACCGGGGCATTTCAAAGTCTCTACGCTCAGCCATGTCATCGGATGAGTCTGAGTCGGATCGATCAGAGCGTGGAAGGGACCGACAAATGGGCTCTCAAACCCAAACATCACGCTGAGAGTTCGTCGGTACTGAGATCGGTGTATCGAGCGAGAGGAATCAGGCCCCAAAAGAGCCGATGCTTGAGGAAGAGGGCAGGTGACAATGGCCGCATCAAACTCCTCGCCCATGAGCCCGACCTTTTGGCCCGACTCTGTGATCTGCTTGACACTGGACTCCAGATGGATGTCGAGTCCTTCCGCAAGCAATTTCGGAAGCCGATCAAAGCCAGAAGCCCAGCAGTAGCGGGGGGTCTGGTTCTTGGATATGGAGCCTGGAGTTGTTCGTGATCCAGAGTGGATGTAGATCGGCAGAGCGATTTCAACCAGGTCGGAGGTATCGAGCTCCTGAGTGATCGCCTGCTCCAGAGGGCCGCCACGTGGAGCTGCGCTGGTTGCGCCAGAGTCGAAGGTCCAGCCATCAATCCGGGCAGTTTCGCATCGGCCGCCGATAATCGGATTTGACTCGAAGATTCGGACATCCCAGCCAGCCTGCTTCAGGGCCCGACCGGCAGCCAGGCCCGAGATGCCTGCTCCGACAATGGCGGCACGCATCAGGATTGAGACGGAGGAAGCGGATCCTCAGTCGGCGGGTTCGGCTTGAGCTGTCGGATCTGGTCGAGCTTCTCCTCGAAGATTCGTTTGGTTCGGCCTTCAAGCGGGCACTCTTCACCGGCAAGCATGCTGTCGAGAGCCCTTAGCTCCTCTTTGCTGAACCGGACACTGCCGAGAATGTGGTCTTCGAACGCCTCATAGGCGAGCGGCGCGACCGCCTTGGCACACTGGGCCATCGCGTCGGCGAACACGCGGATCTCATACTGGGCGTGATGGTCCATTCTGAGCCGCAGAAAATGGAACAGGTTGTGAAGGTCGATCTGCCAATACCACTCGGTGTAGAGGCTTAGCGGCAGGTTGCTTCGGGCGATCTCCCTGGCAAGCCCAGCATCAATCATCTCTCGGTAGTTCTTGTAGATCAGCTCCTGATCATCTCTCATCTGACCGAGCATTTTGGCGGCCAGATCTTGATCGAGCATCTCATCTCCCCGAGCCTGCTTATTGTCTTCGCTCTGAACCCGCATCTGGTCGGCGTCAGGGACATAGAACTCGTCTTTCATGATCGAGTAGCGCCCGCTGATCTCGTTGAGCCGTGCCGTTCTGTGCCGCACCCACTGCCGTGCCACAAAGATCGGCATTTTGCAGTGGAATGTCAAGACCAC
>JALGXY010000456.1 GCA_029824495.1 Fimbriimonadia bacterium | reverse complement strand
TCAGCCCTGCATCTGCAGCCGCGTCTGCGGTCGCTGGGCGGCTTGCTGATCCTAGAAAGCTGGGCTGATCCAGCGGGCGGCAGAGTGTCCCGGGGCTCCTCAAATGGGGTCAGGTACTATGCACGTTCAATTTTTTGACCGGGACCAGCCAGAAATGAAGCGAACATTCCAGCCCAATAATAGAAAACGCCACAAGAAGCATGGCTTTCGGGTTCGCATGCGAACCACTGATGGCCGCAACGTACTAAAGCGACGCCGCACAAAGGGTCGATACCGATTGGCCGTCTGAACGGACCCTCTAAACCTCGATTTGAGCAGATCTTTCAGAATGGCCTCCGTGCATCCGGAAAGCTCTGTCGATTGTCTGCATTGCCGGGCAGGGGTCTTTTGGGAATCGGCACAAGCCGCAGCATCGGCAGCCACCCCCATCGGAACCGTGCAAAGCGAAGGTGTCTTGAAGCCCTTAGGTGTGCAGGACTGTATGAACATTGTGAGTGGGATCGGATCATCATCATCAGGCCGACTGCCGTTGACGCAGACATCAGAGAGCTTGCCGATGAACTTGATCTGCTCCACAAGGAGCTTGGAGAGCGATGGGACGCAGAATCGGAGTCTTCCTGATTCGGCTTTATCAAAAGTCGACCAGATGGATGCCGCCTTCATGTCGCTACACTCCTTCATGCTCCAACTACACGCTGCAGGCGATCGAAAAGTACGGCCTGCTCAAAGGATCATGGATGGGAATGAAACGCATCTGTCGCTGTCATCCTTGGCGGCCGGGCGGGCATGACCCAGTTCCTTAAACAACTCGATTTATCAGCATGAGCCAACAGCCACAGCCGCAGAAGCCGAACTTCATGAACATCCTGATGTTCGGCGCAGTCATCTACCTTGGATTTATGCTCTTCAAGGGTGGTCAAGCCCCTGAGGAGACACGCCCCAGTTCTGAAATCTTCGCACAGATGAAGGTGCAGAATGCTGAACTTCTCGACGTTACAATCTTCCAGACAAGCAACGCCTTGAAATCTCAGCTCTCCAAGGAGGTTGAGTCTGGTGATCTGGAGCAGGAAGAAGCAGACCGGATCGAGATGCATGCGGCGATTCTGGTTGCTGACACACAATTTAAGAGCGGCCTCTACCGTGGTCAGCTCGGCACAGCCGATGCGACCTGGGATTTCCAGAAGGTCACCAAGGCCCACCAGACGCTCAAACCGCTGTTCGAAACATCGAACAAAAAAGGTGATCTCTGGACCGATGAGTTCGAAGTCACCCCGGCACCCGATGTTGACGTCGCTTACGAGTCGATCTCAGGCAAGGCGCTCTACGATACTCTTGTAGACGACCTCAAAGAGAAGAGCAAATCCCAGAAAGTGATGGGATTGATTCCTGGCTACGGGATGATGGAGTTTCTGGTCAACCTGACCGGCGCCAAACCCGGATTCAGCTACTGGTTCGCCGCTCTCATCCTCGCTGTTCTGGTTCGAATTGCGGTCTGGCCGCTGGCTCAGAAACAGTACATGTGGGGCAGGCAGATCGCCCAGCTCCAGCCTTACCTGAAAGAGATTCAGGAGAAGTTTAAAGACAAGAAGACCGGCAAGGTCACTGACCCGCAGGCGATGCAGGCAGAGACCATGAAGCTGTATAAGGAATACGGAATGAATCCGCTGGCGGGCTGTGGCCCGGCCCTGATTCAGATGCCGCTGTTCCTGCTGGTCTACCAGTGCATGATGCTCTACAAGTTCGAGTTCACAGCCGGCCATTTCCTCTGGATGGATGGCAGTGCTGGCGGCCGAATTCTTGGCTTCATGCAGCTCGCTCCGAACGTCGGTGAACGAGATCACCTGATGGTTCTTCTTTACGGCATCACGATGGTCGGCACTACGCTGGTCCAGCCGGTGAGCGATCCCAACAACTGGAAACAGCAGAAGATGATGGGCGTCGGTATGGCCCTCTTCTTCTCAATTGCGATGTTCTTCTGGCCCATTCCTGCGGCCTTTCCAATCTACTGGACCTTCACCAACCTCCTGACCGGTGCTCATACATTGTATGCTTACCGTCAGCCGATTCCGAAGCTTGAAAAAGTCGGCACGGCGGAGGGCGGTCACTTTCCATCGGGAGGAGTGATTGATGCAAAGGCCCAGCAGGTGGACCCGGACTTCTTTGGTAAGACCGGAACGCCCAAGAAAGTCAAGAAGAAAAAGAAAAAATCCCGTTGAGAGAGTTTATGGAAACAGTCGAAATTACAGCATCCAGCCTGGACGATGCCAAAAAACAGGCAGCTAAGAAACTGGGCGTAGATGCAGACAGCGTGACCGTCGAGGTGATCGAAGAGACCAAGGGTCTTTTCGGTCGACCCGGCAAGATCAAGGTCAAGGCAACCGCCGAAGCCGCTTCTGAAGAAGAGGCAGTCGAAGAGAAGCCGAAGGCCAAAAAAGCACCAGCCAAGAAGGCTCCTGCTAAGAAGAAGCCTGCAGCCAAAAAGGCCAAAGCTGAAAAGCCGAAGGAAGAAGAGCCAAAGGAAGAGGAGCCTGCAGCCGAAGAGAAAGCTGAAGCCCCCTCAGAAGAAGAGGCTCGACCCGAAGCTGTTGCCACCGAAGATGATGCAGAGAAGCTGATCGGCATTCTCAGCTCCATCCTGGAGGCCGGTGACATCGAAGCCACGGCGACCTGCAATGAGCTGAACGGCAAGTACGTCAACATCGAGCTTGACGGCCGCGATGTTGGATTCCTGGTCGGGCGACGAGGCGAAGTTCTGAATGCACTTCAGTACCTCTGCAACATCATCTCAGCTCGGCAGCTCAATAACGGTGTTCGCGTTGTCCTAGAAGGCAACAACTACCGTCAGCGACGTCAGGAAGCTCTGACCAACCTGGCAAGTCAGATCGCAGAAGAAGTTCTGAACAGAGGCGAGGAAGCCGTTCTCGACGCCCTGCCGGCGTTTGAGCGACGAATCGTCCACCAGGCTCTCATGAGCATCGATGGCATCAACACCTACAGTGAAGGCGAAGAGCCGAATCGACGGGTTGTCATCGCTCCCCAAGAGAACTGATGCTTCGCCCGGAGGCTCTCACACCGGGTGATGAAGTCAGGGTGGTGAGCCCCGCTTCGCCTCTGACTCCAGAGAAGGTTCAACGTGGTGTTGAGCTTCTGGAGTCAGAGGGTTATCGGGTGACCTTCGGGGAACATGTATTTAAGGCGGACGGCTATCTTGCCGGAACCGACCAAGAGAGAGCCTCTGACCTCATGGCAGGCTTTCGCGATCCTGATGTCAAGGCGATCATCTGCTCGCGCGGCGGCTACGGATGCGCGCGCCTCTTTCCTTATCTCGATCTTGACCTGATGGCCCAATCGGGCAAGATGTTTGGCGGTTTCAGCGATGTCACAAGCCTCCATCTGCCTCTAAATCGTAGAGGCCTCGTGACACTTCACTGCCCGATGCTCATCACTCTATCTGTAGAGCGCGAGCCTTGGGTCGAAGAATCTTTCACGGCGATCCTGAAGGGTGAGAACCCGATTCCTGAGACCGCTTTCAAGGGCGAGACTCATGTTGGCGGCATCGCTGAGGGCGTTTTGACCGGCGGATGTCTCTGCCTTTTGGGCGACAGTCTGGCGACGCCTGATCCACTGGATGCAGAAGGCAAGCTGCTGCTCATCGAGGATGTCGACGAAGATCCGCACAGGCTGGACGCTATGTTCACCCAGATGCTAAACGCTGGTGTTCTGCAGTCAGCTGCGGGCATTATCATCGGCGAAATGACCGGAACTGATGACAGGCTTGATGAGAAGATCGGGTCTTGGCCTTGGCGAAAAATCGTAGAGGATCGACTGTTTGAAATCAGCACCCCAACGATCATCAATTTTCCCTTCGGACACATGAAGAACATGCTGAGCTTGCCGCTCGGTGTCAAGGCTCGGCTGAACGCGGATCAGGGTACGCTCACCATCCTAGATCCGATATGCGCCGACACCTCATCTTCTGTCTGATCGCCGCTGCAGCGGCAGTCTCCACCCACGCCCAATCACGCAGTTGGGAGAAGCTGGTGGCCCCTGGAATTCTCTACCGGATGGAGGTGGATGTCACCAAGCCGATGATGATTCACGCGATCCGGTGGACTCCTGCGGCAAAGACAGCATCTGCTCAGCCGGTGCTCGGAGCAGACCGAGTTTTTGTCACTGGCGAGTCAATAGCTTCACGAGAATCTGTGCCTGATATGGTGCTGAGAACCAAAGCGATCGGAGGCATTAATGCGGATTTCTTCCCGTGGACAGGCGACCCTCTCGGCGCGATGATCCGTGAAGGTCAACTGATCAGCACACCCGACCCACGGCGCTCAGTCTTTGTCTGGGGCGAAGACTATCTCGATTTGGGAAGGCTGGAGTTCGCAGGGAAGGCGATTGCGGACGAAGAGACCACAATCATCTTGACCGGCGTCAACCAGATGTGCCACGAGGACGAAGCAGTTCTCTTCACAGAAGCAGGCGGCGAGGCACGCTCTGAAGGGGATGAGGTGATTCACCTTGTCCTGGAGATGCCCGAGAAGCTGCCCGCAACAGGATCGGTGACCGCCACAACAAAACATGTTGTTGGAGACTCGAAAACGGTGAGAGTTGAGCCGGGACACGCGATTTTGACTGTCTCTGGCAAGCAGTCTAAAGAGCTGATCGCCCTCAGTGGCGGCAAGGAGATTGAACTCCGCGTGAACCTGAAAGGCGTTGAGGTGGAAAAGGTCCAGAACGCCATCGGTGGCGGCCCTGCGATTCTGTCAGCTGGACAGGTCGCTCTCAACTTGGCAGCCGAAGGCTTTGCCCAGAAATTTGCCGACACGAAGCACCCTCGAACGGCCGTCGGCAAGACCGCATCCGGCGACGTCTGGCTGGTGGTGGTTGATGGCCGCCAGCCAGATATCAGCGTTGGAGCCACCTTGGGTGAACTCGCAGACATCATGATTCGCCTCGGCTGCGTCGAAGCGATGAATCTCGATGGGGGCGGGTCCTCGACACTCGCCTTGAACGGCGTTGTCCTGAACCGCCCAAGCGATCCGAAGCCGCGACCCGTTTCGAATGCAATTCTTCTTTACGGCCCTCAGCCGCTCGAGCTGGTGGTTGAAGACCCTGAGCTTCCGACTCTCGTAATCACGGGCAAAGCTCAGCTCAGCCAGGGCGCCTCGCATGCCTATTCGGTGGCCGATGAGGAGGGGGTTTTGATCCCGAATACCGAGATCCTCTGGTCAGCAATTGGTGCTGGCTGGGTCGATCAAGGCGGCCGGTTCACCGCGGTCAATCAGGGTGAGGCAAAGCTGCGGGCTGCCGTTCGCGGAGGTGTCCTTGAAGTCACCGTGAGAATTGAGTAGGCCAATCCTCACAACCTGTCTCCAATCAGAAACTCTGCTGCTTCATTTTGAGTAGCCCAGTAAGGATGCTCCTTATAGGCGTATCCTGTTTGTGGACAGAGGAATATGTTGATTTCAGCAATCGCAGCATCTGCTGCAGTCGCCGCCGCCCCGATGGAGGTGCGGCTGATGCGATATCCCAACGTTTTCGAAGACAAGGTGGTCTTCACATTTGCATCTGATCTATGGGTGAGTGATCTCGAAGGTGGCGTGGCTAGAAGGCTGACGTCTCACCCTGGACTTGAGTACCGAGCTCGATACAGCCCAGACGGTTCGCAGATCGCCTTTTCTGGCCAATACGACGGTTCAACCGATGTGTACGTCATGTCGGCTGACGGCGGACAGCCCAAGCGACTGACCATGCGCAGCGGCTCAGAAATGGTCCTCGGCTGGACTCCAGATGGCCAGATCGCCTATTCGACAAATTCGACGCATGAGACCCGCCGAGGCAGTCACCTCTTCTTGGTTGATCCCGAGGGCGGCATGCCGGTCCCGACCGCGGTGAAAGATGTCTCCGACATCTCATTCTCACCGGATGGCAAGACGATCGCCATGAACCGAGGAGCGGCCCACCAGTTCAACTGGCGCGGTTATCGCGGCGGCACCCAAGGCGTCATCGGATTCTTCGATCTGGAGAAGAACACCTGGAAGGAGCTTCCCCACAAGCGAGAGAACTCCTGGTTCCCAATGTGGGTCGGCAGCGATGTCTTCTTTATCAGTGACAAGACAGATCGCACCAAGAACCTCTACAAGTGGGACACGAAGGCCAAAAAGCAGGTCTCGATCACCAAGAACAAGGATGGAGACATCCGCTGGCCGAGCACCGATGGCAAAACCATCGTCTGGGAGCGAGATGGTCAGATCGAGGCATACGATGTCAAGTCTGGCAAGATCAATGCTTTCCGACCGAGGATCCTG
>JALGXY010000455.1 GCA_029824495.1 Fimbriimonadia bacterium | reverse complement strand
TCAAACGCCACCCGATGGTGTTTGATGCGGTTCAGGCTCCGATCAACGGCTGATCATTCAAACCTTCAGACAGAAAAACGGCCCTGGCAGGTGTTTCCCGCCAGGGCCGTTGTGTCTTCTTAGCTGCCGAAAGAGCGGTTAGGCTCAATTGCGGGAGCTGCCTGCAGCGCATTCAGCAGAGCGGCATCGGGCTTGCCCAGAACCCACTTACCATAGACCTCGACACCGACCAGCCCCTGCGCAGCGTCGAAGATGGCAGTGACATGCTCGGCACCTCTGGCCAGCCGAACAAGCTTGCCGCTTGGCTGAGAGCCGAGGATCGTCGGGCGAATTGAGCCGCTGATATCACCTAGGGTCCAATTGTCTTCTGTCGACCAGCGGAAGCGTCGCAACGGCTTTCGCTTGCCATCGTTCGGCCCCATCGAGAAGTCCTTGAAAGGCGCAAGCGCCAGCGTCTCTCCTGTCTCGGCGTCGACCCAGACAGCGCACTGCTCTTCGCGTTCTTCCGGTGTGCCTTCGTTCAGGTACCGGGTGATCACGCCGAATCGAACAGCGATCGCCTTCATGTTTGAGACATCGTCCAGGTGCTTCTGCTTCAGCTCGTGCGGGTACCCGCCCAGTGCTGGAATCATGAACTGCGGCTGCTGATTCAGCTCCACGATGACGTTCTTCCAGCCACGATACCGGTCGACCGCGTCTGCCGCAAGTCCGCGTGCGTTGCCGATGTCAGCAAGCTGCCTGGGCCTCCTCAGCTTGGGCGGTCGTGGGAACCACATGAACTGGACCTTGCCGGATCGCATGTCGATATCACAGCGCAGGGAATCGCCCATTTTGAATCCGGTCTGCTCATCGACAAGGTATGCCTCGTTGAACAAGCGATTGTCTTCAACAATTTTTGACTGCTGCAGATGGAAAGAGACGCCTTTGATCCCTGTGTATCGCCTATAGGCATCTGTGATAACACTTAGGGTCTTTTCTCGGTCGAAAGCCCATTCTTCGTCTGAAGGTCTGTAATTGTTGATAATAAGTGATCGAAATTCACCCGTAACCGAGTTGTAACCTCGTACTTCGCATGAGGCGTGAGGCTCCTGCTAAACTCGTATATGTAGGGGTTGTCTTTGATGAGGTCTTGATGCACTTGCTGAGCCTTCTTCCAGACTTGCGAGAGCTGGATGTTTTTGACCGTGCCGCCCTTCGAGACGTTAACCTCGATGTACTCGATCTGGGCAGAGCTGACCGTTGCCATAACGCAGGCTAAAGTCGGGAAGAGAACTCGTCCAAGTTTCATGGGTTGATGCTCCCTCCAGATCCTGAGCCAATGTGACCGGGCGGCATCCAGTACCAGGTGCCGTGTTTGCCCTCATCGTTGTTGGCCATTGCCAGTCTCTCCATGCTTATTAAGAGCGCTGAAACGCCCAGATTTTTCATTTCATCCAGAAGAAAGACGAAAAAGCCCCCTCCGCAGTACGGAGAGGGCTTGCTTGATTTGAACCGAGAAGGAGCTTACTGACCCTTCACGAGAGCGAAGGTCTCTTTCAGGCTCGCCGCTGACTTGTGCAGCAGTTCGCGCTCGCTGTCGCTGACAGCCGGCTCCCAGACTTCGACAGCACCTGCTCGGCCGACCACAGTCGGGAGAGAAAGTGAGATGTCGGAGATGCCGAGAACGCCGTTCTGTGCAGAGGAGACAGGCAGCAGTCGACCGTCGTCCAGAGCGATGCCCTCGACAACCTCTTTGATAGAAATGCCGACGGCACGGCCTGCGCCGCCCTTCTGTCGAATAACCTCAGCGCCAGACTTCTTGGTGAACTGGAAGATCTCCTCGCCCAGCTCATCGTTGAAGGCGGGGATCGAGTTCATGTTCACGCCGCCGATGGTCGCGCTCGACCAGATCGGAACCATCGAATCGCCATGCTCACCCAGGATGGTGGCCTTGACGTCTGTGGCAGCGACCTTAAAGTGGTCAGCGAGCAGAGATCGGAATCGCGCTGTGTCGAGAACTGTTCCGAGGCCCAGAACCTGAGAAGCGGGCAGAAGGCCGGCTTCGACGGTCAGGTGGGTCAGGATGTCGACCGGGTTGCTGACGACCAGGATCGTTGCGGTCTCGGGCAGCTTGACATCTTTGAGCGACTCAAGGATGCCTGTGAACAGACCGACATTGCGGTTGATCAGGTCGAGTCGGCTCTCGTCCGGCTTGCGGCGCAGACCGGCGGTGATGACCACACAGTCTGATCCTTCGCAGGCCTCGTAGCTGCCGCTGGTGAAGGTCTGGTTTGCTGTCAGAGCAGCGCCGTGGCGCAGGTCGAGCGCCTCTCCGGCAGCCATCTCTAGGTTGACATCAACCAGAGCGATTTCGTTGACAATTCCTCCAAGCTGGAGTGCGAACGCAGCGTCTGCTCCGACACGGCCGCCTCCGCCAATGATGCTGACTTTCATATTCAGATCCGCCTCTAAGACAAGGCTTGTCTCGATTATGGAGACCTGGGAGAATCAGCCCGGGACAGGCTAGGGCTTACCGACGAAGAAATGGGTCAAATCGATACCATCTGACGATGCCGATCTTCTCAAATCCGAGCCGCTCGTACCAATTGGTCAGCCCTGCTTCGCACTGAAGAATGATCGGCAGTCCTTTTTCGGCTGCTTCTGCCTGGAGAGTCTTCACCATTCTTGTGCCGAGCCCTTCTCCCCTGATGCCCTCGCGAACACACAGGTTGAAGATCCCGAGCGACTCCTCAGATTCGCTGGTCATGACCGCTCCAGCCGGGGCGTGCAGGTGCCCGTAGGCAAAGATCCTGTGGTTTGATGCTGCAGTCGCCTGCGAGATCTTTCGTCGATACTCTCGTGGGGATGAGCTGAAGAACTGAGTCGACATAAACATGGCGATCGACCGGCGCAGGATCATATTGGGAGCCTCCTTTAGATCCGCTTCTGGCTCGATCGGTGTCGGGCGCAGAGCCATCTGCACCAGCTGGTGCTTTGTACGAAAACCCTCCTCTTCGAGCACGGCTGGAATAGTCTCTGGCTGATCACCCGTGATTGAGTAGACAACGAGGGCCGGGCGTTCGATCGACTTTAGAGCGAGCTCACGAACGGCTCTTCTCGCATCTGGGGCGCCGAGGTCAAAACCACCGGCACAGTTGCAGAAGCTCATGTCCTCTGGGCCGAGAACAAGCCGCCAGCCATACTTCTCCTCGAACTTGGTTTCTGGCACAGCCGAGGCGAGCGACTCGTAGGTCGCAAGCAGGCACCTTCGCGCCACCATCACCAGAGGATCTACAGGACTATTCCCCAAAACAGGCCCCACGTGATTCGCTTTCTTGTCACCGATGCACCGAGCGAATATTGGTCGTTGATTTTGTGGCCGATGAATGCCTGAGCACCTCGCGGAGTCAGCATCATCGCAGCGAACCCTTTGTCTCCGGCTCTCCAGACATCGAGCCCGGCAGCGAACTGAAGCCCAGAGTCGCCATTCATCTGCAGCCCAAGTCGGATCGTGGGCGAATAAAAGGTATCGGGCGCTGTAAACGAGACATCTCTGAGAGCCGCATCGAAAAACCGAGCCGTTGTTCGCAGGAGTTTTGAGTAGACGAGCGCTCCGCCGTAATGGCCTGTCTCCAGCACAAGCTGATGAGGGTCTCCCAAGGCAGCAATCAGCTTTTCAGCAGCGACTGGCGGAACGACAGTGTCGTACTTGGCTCGCACCACAAAGGTTTGACGCCCATCCTGTTTTAAGAAGTTGAGCGGCTCAACCGGCGCAAGAACCTCAGCAACTTTCTCCTTTGTCCAGCCGTTTTTACGCAGCTTTCGCCGCTGCTGTACGACTCTTGATGAGGACCAGAGGACTTCAGCGAAATCAGCCCCGCCCAAAAGGAAGCTCGCGCTCTTGATTCTCGGCTCAACAGCATAGGCGAGCGAGCTGACCATCGCACCGAGGCTTGTGCCGCTCAGGCCAATGGAGCTGGCGTCGAACTCACTCTTGGTCTCGATCCAGTCGACAGTTCGCTTGATATCGAGGGTCGCCTGGGTGATGAAATCGACCATCTCTTGGGGCTTGTCTCGGATCGCAAGCTCCCCAGACCGATAGCCCTCTGGGTTTCGCTCCAGATGATAGGGCAGGGTCATGATGACCGCCGCCATGCCGCGAGCAGCCAGTTTCTCTGCAAGCTCATTCTCAAGACGCAGATCGGTGGCGCCCCAATAATGCGTGATGATCACCGGCGGCACTGGATTTGGCCGCTGAGGGACATAGACTCGCAGGTGGATCAGGCCGTTGACTGCGTGTTCGACGCTGACGGGAGACGGCAGTTTCTGCTCGTAGACAACTGTGAATTGATCCCGCTCAATCTCGCGCCAGGGCCGAGCGTTCACTCTCGGAAGAGGCTCGGTGATATCGGGCATCCCTTCCTGTGCTGCAGCAGGCAATGCACCTGCCGCAAGAGACAAGACAACCAATGCCAGTGTCATCCATTTCGCTGCCGTGGGTCTCGTCCAGCAGCCGATCCTATTCGATTGAGATTCTCGCATAGCACTCGGCGAAACCGGTCGACCAGCCCAGAAGCTGGCAAAGACCCGGCGCAACGCTCATTTTATCGCCCCGGAGCCTCTGCAGGGGTGCGCACAGGAAAAACAGCATCAAATGCGCATCAATTGGCGACCGACCAGGCCTGCATTTCCCGGTGTTGAGGAAGGATTGGTAAACTAACTTCAGATGATCCCCATTCGCGACAGCTCGCGAAATCGCCCCCTGCCGCTGGTGGTCTGGTCGATCATCATCATCAATACGTTTATTTTTCTGTGGTCTCGGCAGTTCCAGCTCTTCGGCCCTCCTGTCGTTTTTGGTGATCTAGGCGTTGAGCCGCTCGAGATTTCGATGGTCTTCTCGCAGGACAAAGAGGGCAATCTCTTCGAACTGGGCAAGATCTACACCAGCATGTTTCTGCATGCGAACATCTGGCACCTGTTTGTCAACATGCTCTTTCTTCAGGCTTTCGGTCCGACTATTGAGCGAGCGTTGGGAGGCTGGCGATTCGTCATCTACTATCTTTTCTGGGGGATCATCGCGACCGGGGCACACATTTTTGTGAACACCTCCTCCGCCCAGCCGCTCATGGGAGCTTCCGGCGCGATCGGCGGTGTTTTGGGCTGCTACCTTCTGCTCTACCCCTCAAACAAGATCGAATTCATCGTATTGCCGGTCGTCTTCTGGACGTTTAAAGTGAGGGCCTTCATCCTCTTGGGGATCTGGTTCTTGTGGCAGATTCTCTTTCCGCAGGAAAATGTGGCGAATTGGGCGCATGCTGGCGGATTCATGGCGGGCATGTTGACCGTCCAATTGATGGGAGGATCTGAGAAGGTGCTCGAAGCAACCGAGAAGAGGCTCAAAGAGTATGACGCTGCCAGTTAAGCTGCCATGGTGGGCAGCGCTGTCTCTGGCTGCAGCCGCAATTCTCAGCCTCTATTCGCTCGCTTTGCGGCACAAGGCAGAAGCCCGAAACAGAGCGGTTGGAATTGCAGCCGACATCACAGCAGTCGATGAGCTTTCAGCCATCAAGGGGATCTCGCTCGTTGAGGCTCTCAAACAGCTCAAGAAATCAGGGCTGACAGCCGTCGCTCTCTCAGAAGAGTCGGTTGAAGACGTTATCTCTGATCGCCTGTTGTACGGAGCAGAAGATGGCTCGAATGTCGATGGCCGGATGGAGCGTCACCTAAAGGCTGTTTTTGGCGACAGCGATTGGAGCCGCATCCGAGAGAGTGGTGGAGACATTCCGATTGGGATCAATCCGACCCACGCAGAAGCAGCCCGAGAGGCTGGCCTGCAGATCATCGCCCGTCACTCGGGTCATCAAGGCGCGACCGAAGAGTCGATCCGGATGACGCTCGAAGAGTCGAAATCGCTCGGTGCCGACTGGCTTTTGCCTTCTGGCGACTCAGTTCCCGGAAGTCAGAAGCTGCTGCGTCATACAGCTGACGTGCTCGACGAACTCGATATGGTCTATCTGTCTCCCGAGTTTGTGGCGATGGATGGGGACGGCTTCATGCGAGAGCACATGAAGGAGCAGACGGTCAGGCTTCATGCGATTCAGCAGGTCGAGGTGACTCGCATGGCGAGATCTGCTGTGATTGAACGTCTGGTCAAATCTGTTCACGAGCGGGCAAACCGATTCGTCCTTGTGCGGCCTTCAACCCGGACTTCTGAAGACCCTCTCGGCAGCTTTGATATGCTGATCCAGCAGGTCAGACGTGGTGTTCGAGAAGCGGGCATGGAGGTGCGAATTCCACGGCCATTGACAGAGCCTAAGATTCCTGCTTGGCTCACCTTTTTGATCCCTCTGGCAGCGGTGCCCGGCTTGGCCTGGCTCGGCTTGGCTGCAACCAGCAGGCGGTGGCTTCAGGTTCTCTGGATCGGGCTCTGTATCGGAACAGCGCTGCTGGCCTTCAAAGGCGAATCAGGGCGGCAGCTGTTTGTTCTGCTCGCAGCGACATCAACACCGATCATCGCCTACGCAGCCTTCCTGAACCAAAAACGAGCGGTGAATCCGTGGACATGCTTCCTGGCGATGTCGGCGATCAGTATTGTTGGCGGCCTGATCGTCGCTGGAGAACTCACAGGGCTGAGCTATCAGCTTCAGAACATTGCGTTTCGAGGTGTAAAAGCAGCCCATTTCCTTCCAATTTTCATCATCGGCCTCTTTGTTCTGCGCAGTCAGGTCAACCTAAAACAGGCGGCTAACAGGCCGATGGTCTGGGGTGCAGCGGTCTTTTCTGCCGGCGTTCTCGGCGTTCTCTTTTTTATGCTGATTCGAACAGGCAACGACAGTGGAGCCGTCAGCTCTTTAGAGCTTCAGTTCCGCTCAATACTGGATCAGCTTTTGCCGATCAGGCCTCGAACAAAGGCCTTCCTGATCGGCCATCCTGCCCTTTTGACCGGTTTGATCCTCTTTTGGAAGTCGGCGGAACGCCCCGAGTTGAAGCCGTGGGCTTGTGTTCTGATCGGCGCTGGAGCGATAGGGCAAACCTGCATGGTCAATACATTGGCGCACCTTCACACACCGGTGATTCTCGGCCTTCAGCGCGTAGGGCTTGGCCTGCTGCTCGGCGGTATAATCGGCACCGTTGCGGGGCTGGCTATTATTCAGCTCTCAAAGGGATTCAAGAGCACTCTACAACCTTCTGAAGGAACTTGATGAGCAGACGCCTTCTCCTAGCTGGTTACTTCGCTTGCGGAAACCTCGGTGATGACGCCATTCTCGCTGGCTTTGCCCACGCCATCAATGGTCTCGGCTATGAATACCGTGCTTTGGCTGGCGCCCCGTTCAAGCTGCAGCAGCACATGGGGATTTCTGGCGTTCCGCGCAAAGAGATGTCAGCCGTAA
>JALGXY010000454.1 GCA_029824495.1 Fimbriimonadia bacterium | reverse complement strand
GCTGCGAACAGCACGTTGAAGATGTTTCTTCGGACCAGCCTCCGTTGTGACTGCTTGTCAAGCGTCAGCTCGCCACTTTTGGATCCGACTGGATCTTGGCCTGGCAGGCTGGCGCGCTCTTCCTCACTCTTGGCTTCTGGCAATCAACGTCTCCCTGATTAGGTGTAATCTAGACCAGCAGGGAGCTTCGCCGCGTCGTCCACCACCATCCCCCACCCACCCGCCTCCGGTGGTGGTGGACGGGGAAAAGAGACAATTCCCCTTCCTCCTTTTTGCGAAGCGAAAGGGAGGAGGGGGTTAGGGGGAGGAGGGCAACGAAAAAAGCGGCGCGGACTCTAAAGTCCACGCCGCCTCATTACCGGTTTAACCGGAAAGTTACGCCTTGAGCGCTTCTGCACCAGCGACGATCTCGAGGATCTCGGTGGTGATCGCTGCCTGTCGGGCTCGGTTGGCCGTCAAGGTCAGCTCGTCGATCATGCTGCCGGCGTTGTCGGTCGCGCTCGACATTGCTGTCATTCGCGCACCGTGCTCCGATGCTGATGATTCGAGCATCGCCTGAAGAACAATGGTCAGCACGTACTTCGGAAGAAGCAGCCCGAGGAGCTCCTTCGGCTCCGGCTCGAACTTATAGTCCTTCGCAATACCGGTCTCTTCTGCTTCGCTTTCTGGAGGCTCGATCGGAAGAAGCTGAACAATTTCAGGCTCCTGTCGAATCGCCGAGTAGAAGCGGCTGTAGCAGAAGTGGATCGCATCCACTGTTTGAGCCTCGTAGAGCGCAGTGACAGCTTCGGTCAGCTTTCGTGCATCTTCGAGGCCGGCGCCTTCGCTCGGTACATTGATGTGCTCTCGAACGTTGTAGCCGCGCTTCTCGAAGAACTGCTTGCCCTTGTTTCCGACCGTAATCAGGCTCACTTCGTACTCAGATGAGTCGAGGAACGACTGTGCTGCTTTGAGGAGGTTGGTGTTGAACGCACCAGCCAGACCTCGGTCTGCAGTGATCAGGACGAGGCAGATTCGCTTGACTTCTCGGCGTTCGAGCAGCGGGTGTGACGGAAGGTCACCGCCGCCGACGCTTGCCATGAACTCGCGCATTTTAAGGCTGTAAGGCCGAGCCTCTTCAACGCGGTTCTTCGCCTTGGTGAGGCGCGCTGCCGCAACCAGCTTCATCGCTTTCGTGATCTGCTGGATGTTTTTGGAGGTCCGGATGCGCTGCCGGATCTGCTTCAGGTTAGCCATGCTGCTCTAGTCTCAGAATGTCTCTGCGAATTCTTCGCAGGCTTTGCGGACGGTCGCTTCAACGTCGTCGCTCATCTTCTTCTCGGTGCGAAGCTTTTCGATGACGTCTGCGTAGTTCTCTCGAACGTGTGCGATCAGACCCTGCTCGAACGCGATGACCTGACTGTTCTCGATTCCATCGAGGAAGCCGTTGGTTCCTGCAAAGATTGCGATCGTCTGGTCTTCAACATCGTAGGGGCTGGCGAGGTTCTGCTTCAGAAGCTCGGTCAGTCGCTGACCTCGTCGAAGCTGCTGCTGAGTGGCTTTGTCAAGATCCGAAGCGAACTGCGCGAACGCCTGAACTTCTCGGAACTGAGCCATCTCGAGCTTCAGCTTACCGGCGACCTGTTTCATCGCCTTGATCTGAGCGTTGCCGCCGACTCGGGAGACTGAGATGCCGACGTTGATCGCCGGTCGAACACCAGCGAAGAACAGATCCGGCTCCAGGTAGATCTGGCCGTCGGTGATCGAGATCACGTTGGTCGGGATGTAGGCAGAAACGTCGCCAGACTGCGTCTCGATGATCGGCAGTGCCGTAAGCGAGCCAGCGCCATTCTCATCAGAGAGCTTTGCAGAGCGCTCCAACAGTCGCGAGTGCAGGTAGAAAACGTCGCCAGGGAAGGCTTCTCGGCCCGGAGGTCGTCGCAGCAGAAGCGAGACCGCTCGGTAGGCAACAGCGTGCTTGGAAAGGTCATCGTAGACGACCAAGGCGTGCATGCCGTTGTCACGGAAGAACTCGCCCATTGCAGCGCCGGCGAAGGGTGCCAGGTACTGCATAGCGTTTGAGTCAGAAGCGGAAGCTGTTACGACGATTGTGTAGTCGAGAGCACCGTGCTCTCGCAGGGTCTCAACAACGCGGGCAACCTGTGCCTGTTTCTGGCCAATCGCAACGTAGATGCAGTAGACCGGGCTTTCGCCGGGCTCGTGCGTCTTCTTCTGGTTGAGAATGGTGTCGATGCAGATCTGGGTTTTGCCTGTCTGGCGGTCACCGATGATCAGCTCTCGCTGGCCACGTCCGATCGGGATCATGGCGTCGACAGCTTTGATGCCTGTCTGAAGCGGCTCTGTAACGGGCTGTCGATCGACAACACCGGGAGCGCCTGTCTCGAGCAGCGAGAAGCTGTCAGCTGCGATCGGGCCAGCGCCGTCGAGCGGCTGACCGAGCGTGTTGACAACGCGGCCGAGCAGTGCTTTGCCGACGGGCACTTCAATGATGCGTCCGGTCTCTTTGACCGTGTCGCCCTCTTTGATGTGCTCGGATTCGCCGATAAGGACAGCGCCGATCGAATCTTCTTCGAGGTTGAGCGCCAGCCCAAAGGTTCCGCCAGGGAACTCGAGCATTTCACCGACCTGACAGTCGGGCAGTCCGTAGACGCGAGCAATGCCGTCACCCACCTGGATGACAGTGCCGACGTGATCCTTTTCAACCTTCTTGTCGAAGGATTGGAGCTCCTGCTCTAGGATCGAGGTGATTTCTTCCGGTTTGATGGCCATTTTTTATGGTCTCTGGGTTCAGCTTTGCTTGAGGAGATCGTACAGCAGGCCCTCTTTCATGCGATCGAGCTGACCGCGGGCTGTGCCGTCCAATACGAAATTGTCATAGGTGACTCGAACGCCTGCAAGCAGGTCTTCGTTCACCGCGTATTCTGCGTCGACGGTGCGTCCTGTGGCGGAGGCAACCTTGGCGACGACGGATGACTTCTGTGTGTCTGAGAGCGGAAAGGCTGATTCAATCAAGGCCTTCACGATCCCTTCCTGTTCTCGCTTCAGCTCTTCGAAAGTGAGCTGGATCGAGAAGATGTCCTGTTCACGGCTCTTTTTGATCAAGAGCTGGAACAGGCTCTGTGTCAGTTCGTGAGCTCCGCTGAGAGATTTGCTGACAATGCTGCTCTTATCCTTGTCAGATGTGACAGGTGAGAAGAGCAGGGTTTTGAAAGCATCATTGCCTGCAATAGCGGCTGTGACAGCCTTCAGGTCAGCGTCGATAGCCTCAACCGCACTCTGTTTCTGCGCAGCGCTGAAAAGAGCTCGGGCGTATCGTTTTGCGGCTCGCGAATCGGTCATCAGTTCTTAGCTTCGACGGATGCGAGGAACTCGTCGATAATCTTCTGGTTCTTGCCTTCATCCATGTTTCCACCGATGATTTTCTCGGCGGCCATCAAGGAGAGGTTCGAAACGTTGACGCGAAGTTCTGTGAGAGCTTTCTGCTTTTCAGCTTCGATCTCTTCGTTGGCTCGCTTGACCAGTTCGTCGGCTTTGGCTTCTGCCTCGGCCATCAGGGTCTTGCGGAGGTCAGTAGCTTCTTTGACCTGAGCCTGAATCTGCTCTCGAGCGCTGGCTTCTGTGTCGGCGAGCTGCTTTTCGTAGCCAACCTTCATCTCTTCCATGTCTGTCCGAAGCTGTTCTGCCTCGGTGAATGTGCTCTCAAGGCTGTTGCTTCGCTCGTCAATCGCTTCCTTCAGTGGCTTGAGATAGTAGAGATCGATGACAGGAAAGACGATCAGGAAAACGCCGATCGCTGCAAGGGTCTTGCCTGGATCGAGTGGCAGGCCCAGTGAATCTTGGATTGTTTTTTGGAGGTCGCCTGAATTCTGAGAGACATACATGCCTCCGATCATCAGGACGAGTCCCAGAACCAGCTTTGCCCAAGGTAAAGCCAATGGTGAAGTTTTGTTGCTCATCTGCTGCGCGAAATTGTGAGTTTAGTTGGTCAGGGCGCCGGGGGGAGTCCTCCCCCCGGCACAAATTTCAGATTAGTGAGCTTCTGTGGAAGCTTCGACTGGTGCTGCGGCCTTCGCTTCTGCCCCGGCAATGCCGCCAGGCAGGAGGAAGATTGTCAGCAGGCCGACGAGCTCAACGAATGCCATAGCTATCAGCATGGCTGTCTGCAGCTTGCTGATAGCTTCGGGCTGACGGGACATTCCGCCCATAGCGCCGTATCCGATGAATCCAAGGCCGAGTCCAACGCCCAGAAGGGCGATTCCGATTCCGATTCCCATGTTCTTGTTTTTCTCCGTGTTGTTGTCTTGTTGAATTAAATTCAGGTCGTGAAATTGTGTTTAGTGGGCCGCCGCCGTTCCGTGATCCTCTTCGTGGTGAGTGACCAGCGAGATGTAGACGCAGCCGAGCAGGCAGAAGATAAGGGCCTGAACGATTACTGTCAGCAGTTTGATCGGCAAAAGGAACATGCCGACCGGAACGTAATAATCTGCACCAAGGGCGTTCATCGCTTCGACCGCCTGGTGGCCGCCGTCGATGTTTCCGAAGAGTCGCAGTGAAAGCGACAGGTTCTTCATCACCTCAGAGATGATCTCAATCATGAAGATCAGAGGGGTGACCAGAATCATCAGAAGGCCGCTGAGCTTTGGCCCGGCAAAGTGCTTCATGTGAGCCAGAACTCCCTTCGGTCCGCCTCCATTTGACTTCGCGCCTTCATGTTGAACATAGCCGATCATGATCAGCGCCATGCCGAGGTTGAAGCTGAGGTCTGCGGTCGGCGACGTTGCGAAGAAGAGCGCGGCTGCATTGCCGAAGAAGATCACCAGCCAGAAGCCGATCATCATCGGGATGTACTTGCGGCCGTGCGGGCCGATAATGCCGATGCAGAGGTTCTCAATGAAGAGATAGAGCTGCTCGAATCGCTGAGTGAAAGGATTCTTGAAGACTCTTTCGTTGAGCCCTTTCTTGGCTTTGCCCAAGAAGATGAACACTGCCAACAATACAAGACCAACATAGATCAAGAGCCCCCCAAACGTGAGGTAAGCGCCGCCTGCGGCGACCATCTGAATCGCAGAGTTCCCGAAAAGCTCCATTGACACGTCTTTTTAGGTTCGATTGGAAAGCGTGCCCCAACCGACCAGCGCGCAGTATACCAACGCCAATCCGCCAAGAAAAAATGGTGGGCCGTGTGGCCCCAAGAGCTCTGAGGATTTCCACGCCAGCCAGATCACAGGCAGCTTCATCAGGACCGCCGTGAAGATGATGAGAGGATGCGGAGGCTTGAGTCCGTCTCCTCCATGAGCAGCTCCAAACCCGCGGATCATCAGCCAAGAGAAATAGAGATAGAGAAGCGTAGCCGCTGTCCCAGACAGCGCTGCCACAGCTGGCTGCCACCCTCCGGTGAAAAACGCTGACACCACCAAAAGGAGCGTGGCCCCAAGGAACGCAGCTTTCAGGATTCGAAACGGCTTGCGATCCTCACTCATTGCTGTTTGGTGATGCGGACAACATAGAGGATGGCGACGGCTGCTCCGGCAACGAACCCCAGATTGCGGAAGAGTGTGTCGGTCTTCAGCCACTGATCGACCATCCAGCCGAGCACCATGCCCGAGAGCGGCATAAACAGCAGAGCAAAGGCCATCGCCATTCCTGGACCTGTTGGCGCGCTGTCCTTCTCCTGCGACTCAGCAACAGCAGGTCGATCTCGGGCGATTCTGGCCTTGTTCTTTTTTCGGGCCAATTCGATCTTGTCTTTTGCTTCGGCCAGCTTCTTCGCGATCTCATCCGATTCTGGCGGGTCGGCAAACGATGCTCTGTCCGCAGCGGCAGAGACATTTTTCTGCAGCTCCTGCACCTTTTCCTCAGGCGTCGGTTGGCCTTCTTCCGGCTCTTCCGGAATCGTTCCGTCTGGCATGATCGTGTAGATTTAAGCAGATGAGCGGGGAAACGCCCAGGGACGCCCTTGATACTGACATCCAATTCTTAAAGGGTGTCGGGCCAAAAGTGGCGATGATCATCAAGAAAATCGGGCTCAATACTGTCCGAGATGTCCTCTGGAACTTCCCCCGGAGAATGGAGGACCGGTCGAACCTCCCGCAGATCATGATGTGCCGCCCTGGCTATCACGCCACAGTTCGAGGTCGGCTGATAAAGGTTGAGTCGCGGCCGATGAGGAACCGGCGAGTCCTGCTGAAAGCGACCCTCGACGACGGCTCGGGCGTGATCGTCCTCGTCTGGTTCAACCAGCATTGGATCTGCAAAGAGCTGCAGAAAGTCAAAGGCGAGATCATCGCTTACGGCATGGTGAAGGAGGGCAGGCGTGG
>JALGXY010000453.1 GCA_029824495.1 Fimbriimonadia bacterium | reverse complement strand
CAAAATCGCAATGATTGCGATCACAACGAGCAGTTCAATCAAGGTGAAGGCCTGTTCTTGTTGAAGTCGGTCAGTTTTCGGTGTCATCAGCTTGTTTCAAGTGTAGAATGTCAGGACTCAGTTATGAGAGGAAACCGGTTCATTTGGATCATCTCTGGCGTGGCGGCTCTGGCTATGATGGCAGGCTGCAACAACGGTGGTGAGGAGTCGAAAGGCAGCGGTGAAACGCTCACAGTCAAGGTGTTCTCTGGTGGCTATGGCCACGACTTCTTTGAGGATACTGCAGAGGACTTTGCCGAAGAGCGAGGCCTGGCTGGTTCTGAAGTCGAAGGCGATCCCCGAATGTGGGATCGACTGCGCCCAGACTTTGTAGCTGGCACACCCCCAGATGTGGCCTGGCCCGGCTGGGGCATGGATTACTGGGCTCTCGTCTACGACGGAAAGATTGAGCCGATGGACGACTATCTTGACCAGCCTGCCTATGGTGAAGACAGCGGCACCTGGCGCGATACATTCGATCCTGATCTGATGAAGCTCGGCCAGCACGACGGCAAGCAGTATTTGATGCCGTTCCATGTGAACCTAAATGGCTGGTGGTACAACCAGACACTGTTCGAAGAGAAGGGCTGGACAATGCCCTCCACATTTGAAGAGCTTCTTGAACTCGGCCCGAAAATGCAAGCTGAGGGCATTGCGCCGCTCACCTACCAAGGTCAATATCCGTACTACATGCTTTACGGTTTCATCTACCCCTGGGTGATCAGCTCTGGCGGCATCGATGCGTGGAATGACTGCCAGGGTCTGGTGCCAGGGGCATGGAAATCCGAGCACATGCTCAAAGCTGCGCAGTCTGTTGAGCTTCTTCGCGATTCAGGGTTCTTCCTTGAGGGTTCGCTCGCAATGGATCACATCGCCTCGGAGACCGAGTTCTTGAAGGGCAATGCTGCGATGGTTCCGGTTGGAACCTGGTTCTACGCCGAAATGGCTGGCGCTTGGCCAACAGGACTGGTTGCAGAATTTATGCTTCCCCCGCCGTATGCCGATGGCAAGGGTGACCCGAGTGCACTGATGGTGGCTATTGAGCCGTTCATCATCCCCTCGGATGCAAAAAACAAGCAGTTGGGTGTTGATTACTACAAGTACATCACATCGAAAGACAAAGCCCGACAGTTCGTTGAAGAGAAAGGCACCCTCATGTCGATCACCGGTCTGGACGATGCCGTCTATGCCCCGTATCTCGAAACACCTGCAAGGCTGTTCGAGCAAGCGAAAGTGAAATGGCACTCCGAGTACCGATTCTGGTACCCGGCACTGGCTGAAGAAGCATCCAACTCAATGTCTGCACTGTTGGCAGGCGACATCGACGCTGAAACCTTCTGTGAGCGCATTGAAGCCAAGGCAGAAGAGACACGCAACGACGAGAGCATCATCAAGCACACAGTTGAGTAGGATCACAACTCCTGATAACGAAGACAAGAAGGCACCCGAAAACTCGGGTGCCTTCTCTAACCGTCCAGGCCCTTTCGAGTGGATTAGAACTGCGCGAGGGCGCTTCGCGTTTGTTTACCTGCTGCCGGCTCTGCTTCTCTATGCCGGATTCGTCCTCCTGCCCCTGCTGCAGTCATTCCGGCTCTCAACCTATCGATTTACCGGCCTTTCTGAGAAGAAGGAGTTCATCGGCCTTGAGAACTTCCAAAAGCTGTTTGATGACAAAGGCTTTTATCAGTCTCTAGTCAACAACGTCTGGCTGCTGGTCTTCTCGCTAGGCGTAATCCTCGTTGCGGCGATGCTGATCGCCCATGCCTCTCAAGAGGACTCACGCTTTGGCAAGTTTCTTCGTGCCGTCTATCTCTTCCCGCATGTGATCTCGCTCGTCGTGGTCGCGATGCTCTGGAAGTTCATCTTCAATCCAAAGCTCGGCATCATCCAGCCTACGCTCGAAAACCTTGGTTGGGAAGTGCCTGGCATCGACTTTACGCTCGGCATCTTGGGTTCGCCTGACTCGGCTCTCACGGCCGTCGGGCTCTCATTTGTCTGGTACGCGCTCGGCTTCTACATCATGGTGTTGGCTGCCGGTATCAGGTCGATTCCGGAGGAGGTCAAAGAGGCCGCTGCTCTTGATGGCGCCAAGGGTCTGTTCCGTTTCTGGCGCATCACCTGGCCGCTGCTCTGGTCTGTCCGCCGCATCGTCGTGATCCATATCGTGATCGCGGTGATGAACACCTTTGCACTGGTTCGACTGATGACCAACGGCGGCCCAGACGGCGCTACAGAGGTCACTCTCAGCTACCTCTACAAACGAGGCTTCTCTCCCGACAGCTTCTACGGCGAAGCCACAGCAATCGGAGTGGTCAACTTTGTCGCAGCGATGGTCATCACCGGACTTGTGGTGGTCGCATTTGGCCACGACCCGATTGAGAGCACGAAATCCTGGCTTCAAAAATCTTTCGCCTTTTTGGGCGCCAAGCTTAATGCGCTTGGCGGCTGGATGACGAAGACGTTTAAGCGAAAGACCAGACCGGTCAAGGCCAAAACAGCACTGAGATCACGTAGCTTAGAACAGAGTTCAAGAAAGCGCTGGGCGCTGGTGATGCTTGCTGCTCTCGTACCGACTCTCGCAGCTTTAGGCTTCTCCTATCTGCCAAGAACCTACTCGATCGATGAGCTGGTAAATGAGCGAAAATCAGCGATCGGATTTGTCAGCCATGAGCTCAAATCATGGCCCAACGAGACAACAGGTTCAGAAGACTATGCTGGGATCATCTACACCCTGCCTAACGATGAACACCTGATCGAATTTCTCTTCGCGATTCCAGCCGAAGCCGGCAGTGCAGACAACTCGACACGATACAGAAGAGATGCGACTCCAGCTCTAAGTGAAATCAGGTTCTTTAAGGCTAGATCTGAAATTCCTGAAGCAGATGTCATCACGCAGCCAGATACTCGTCTTCCCTGGACGGTCGTGCAGATTCTGTTTGTTGTTGCAGGCATCTCACTCATCACATTTGTCTCCTTGTGGATGCAGCTGATGCCGAAGGCGAGAGCAGAACATGTCCGCAAGGGCCTGAACTACGCCTGGCTCAGCCTCTTTATCGCCGGTGTCATCTTCCCCATCGCTTGGATGGGCCTCAACTCGCTGAAAACCACAAAGGAGATTCAACAGAGCCCCTGGTCGATGCCCAGTGAACTGGGCGAAAGAGCCGCTCATCTTGGGGTCGCATCCGAGCAGGTGTTTGGGTACATCGAGGACATCCCCGATTCACTCCCCAGCTCCACCTCTGAAATGCAGGTTGTTGCTGACCAGATTCGAGCGATGACAGAAGATCCTGTCTTTGAAGGGGTCGGCGATGACGCTGTCCTCATCGAACAGGGCGGCCCGCTTCCTCGAATCAGAGTCTACGCACCAGAACTGCGCGAAGTGCAGAAGTTCGTCGAACGATCAAGAGGTTACGCTCGGAACATCGATGCTGCAATCGCCGCGGTCGATTCGGGCGATTCCAGCAAAGCGGCCTCGCTGAGAAATCGACTGGACAAGGATATTCCTGACCTTAAGGAAGATCTAACTGAGCAGGCAACGCTTGCGCAGGGCAAGTCCAAACAGGGCTCGCTCAGCAACTTTGTCGAGGCATGGACCACAACAAACATCGGCAAGGCGTTTTCAAATTCTCTGCTGGTCAGCTTTGCAACAATCTTCATCTTGATTCCGATCGCTGCGATGGCGGCCTATGTGCTTGCCAAGTACAAATTCAGAGGATCAAACTCAATCTTCCTGCTGTTCCTGGGCGGCATGATGTTCCCGCAGTTCCTCGTCATCGTTCCACTGTTCCTGCAGATGGCCAGCCTCGGTCTAGACGATAACCTGTGGGGTCTAACTATCGTCTATATCGCGTTCTCCCTGCCCTTTACAGTCTTTGTATTGACAGGGTTCTTCCACCAGCTTCCCGATGAGCTAAACGAGGCAGCGATGCTGGACGGCTGCTCACATGCTCGCTCCTTCTGGAGCATCATGCTGCCGCTGGCAAAACCAGGCCTTGTTGTCGTGACCATCTTCGATGTGATCGGCCTCTGGAATGAGTACAACCTGGCGCTGGTCTTGATGCGAACTGAGAGCCGATTCACGCTCCCCAGAGCTCTTGACAGCCTCCAAAACACAGCCCAATACCTGGGTGATGCCGGCGCGCTGATGGCTGCGATGGTCATCGTCATCCTGCCGGTTCTGATCGTCTACTGGCTTCTCAAGGAGAAGATCCACGAAGCGATGCTCGCAGGTGCTGTCAAAGGCTAGCTGAGCCGTATCGGGCCGGAGGTCTTTTCGCAGGCTGCAATATCCGGCCCCAGCAGCTTCAGCCGTGCGGAGAGCTCGGCGACCCGGCCCTGGATGTTCTCCTGTGATTGGATCGTATCCTCAGAGAGGCTCTTCAGCTCCTTCTCTGCGGTCTGCAGCTTCTTGTAGATCTCGACGTGTTCGCGCTTCACGTGATCGGCGATCTCCTTCTGTTGCTCACTGGTCAAAGCATGATGCGTCGATGCCCAGTATTGCGCCTCCAAGCGATCCCGCCATTCCAAGAGCTGGGCGCTGATCTCTGGGCGCACAAACGACTTGCCAGCCAGGCTTTGTGGCGTAATGTCTGCAGCCGTCCTGATCCCCGCCTGCACCAGGCGTCGCTTCAGTTCAGCGCCAGCCGACGAGATGTCTGCAGCCATAATCGTGTACTTTCGAAGGAAGATCTTGAGGTGCGAGCCGTAGGATCGGCGGAGCTGCATCAGCCTGAGATCTTCAAGCTTTTGAGGAGTGATCAGCGCACGATCTTTGAGCATCTCAACCTCACTCTTGTATCTCACAAAGTCGCCTTGGCCGCCTCTCAAACGCCAGTTGTTGGCCAGGCCGGCATACTCGCTCATCAGGCCTTGAACCTCGGTTGTAAGTGCGCGCCTTTCCGTTGTAACACCACTGAACCAGATCAGTGAGGAAAGGACGATCAGCGAGGATAGAACCACCGTCCCCAGAACCGGCTCCGAGCTGGTCAGTGCCGCAGCATGAGCGGCCAGCAAAATCAAGAAGTAGCGCGATCGATAGAGCAGCCCACCCAGTTTCTTGAACAAGGGAGTCTTCCGGGCCTCGGTTTGGGCAATCTCAGGGAGATCTGGCAGTGCGACCGTGTTGGGAATCGAGATCGTCTCGATCCTGTCCCAGACTGCATGAAGGTCATCATCAACGACGACGCTGCCGGCTCGGCTCCCAAAATCTGCACCATACAGAGTGACATTCCACTTGGACTCAAGAGGGCACCACGGACACTCATCAATGCCGGACCAGTGTTTGTGTGCTGAGCTGTGCCGACAGGTCGCCATGTCGCCCTCAAGCACCTTCAAAACCTCATACCAGTCCTCAGCGCTTGGTCGAGCCTTCGAGCGAGGATCAAATGCTCTCTCGAACATGTCACGCACCTTTGGTGGCAGCCAGGAGATATCGAGTCCTGGAGGAGGATCGACCGGCGTATCCCTCACTTCGCTGAAGGCATAGTCGCCCTTCTGAATCCCGACTTCGAGGCTCTGGTCGATTCCTTCACGCTGGCGACCGGCAAACGGATGTCGCCCGAGCACGAGAATCTGGAAGATCAGGACCGCCAGTGGGAAAAGATCATGCTCAGGCCGGCGTTCAAAGTTATCGAGAGAGCTGTTGTGCAGCTCGGGAGCCAGGAGCTCTGTCTTCGCCACACCGCACGGATAGACCCTGCCGTCGATCTTCGCCTGGATGCTGTCGGTGTCGATCAGCTTGACCATCGCGCGCCCATCGATCAGTGTGTTCGACTCATTGAGATCGCCGACGACCAGGCCCGAAACATGAATTCGGTGGACGCTCGCGGCGAGATTCCGTGCGGCTCTGACCAGAAACGCAAAGTTCGCCTGTGGGAAGCGTCGCATTCTCGTCCGAATCTGATAGGACGAAAAGAGCGGCTGCCAGCCGCGCAGATAGTCCATCGTAAACCCGATGCAGTCTCCGCTCTCATCCTGTATCCAGTCGATGGGCCAGGCAGCGATTTCGCGAAGCTCCTCCGAATCAGACATTCCAGAAAAGTGAGCGACCTTGACTCGCTGAGACTCGCAGTCATCCTTGTCAGCGTAAATCTTGGCGACAATATTGTCGTTCCCTGGCACGCGATAGACACTGCCCTCGCCGCCTCTGCCCACCAGCCGTCCAAGCTCAATCTCCTTACCGCTGGACGCGAGACGAGAGACAGGCATCAGGAATCACCCCTCGCTATAATCGCCGCGATGCTCGTGTCGTCATTCGTGCGGTTGGGCACCTGCGGCGAACTGAGCATTG
>JALGXY010000452.1 GCA_029824495.1 Fimbriimonadia bacterium | reverse complement strand
CCTCTTCACATTAAAGGTGTGCACGTATTCATGAGCCACCAGCCCTTGAGCTCTCATCGGATTACGAGAGAAGAGTCCGAGGCGTGTTGAGTCCTTGTGTTCTAGACCGCCGCCTCGGCCCCCAAAGTCACAGATAAAACCGTACTGACTGTACGGCAGGTTTCCGAAGAGTTTCTGAGCTTCGAGAACGATCGGGGTCACCATAGACTGCCAGCTTGGGCCGTCAACTGTCGGCAGACCGCCGCAAGAGACGATCATGTGCGGTTTTCCGCCCACATCAAATGTGTGGACTTCGACATCAGCTCCCACAACAAACGGAGAGTCGATCAGCTGATCATAGTCTTCCGCCAGATAAGAAGCGTATCCCGCGCGGTTCTCACCTGCAGGCAGGGCGCAGAAGGCAGTCTCGTTCCGGCCCTGCTTGACGAACAACGTCTGTTTTTCGTCCGCATGACCTTTAAACCAGCCCAATACACCGGGTCCACTCACAAAAATCTCGCTCGACTTCACTCGCAGATTTGGCGAGAAGTTTCCTGCACTCTCTTTGACGCGATAGACAACCTCATCGGCACCGCCCGGAATCACCCACAGATTCGGATCAGAAGCACTCTTCTTCGCCTCAGCCGCCTTGCCGTCGAGACTGAAAGCCACGCGCGAAAGGAGCTTGCCGTAGTTGAAGAGCTCATAGTCACCCGGCGCCCAAGCAGGCATTCTGAACTCCTGGCTCGGCTCATCAAGTGTAATCGTGATCAAGGCAGAGTCAAACGCCGACATCCTTTCAACCTGATAGGTTGCTGCATCGGCCGCTGCAGCCAGAACGAAGCTGATGCTCAAGATCGAGCCAATTCGTTTACAATAGGGTTTCATGTCGATCGTTTTTACGAAATCGCTTGAGGGAGTGACGTCAGAAAACCTGCATGGGTTCTTTGATGCTTGGCCCGATCCACCATCGGTGGAGCAGCACCTTGCCGTGCTGAAAGGCAGCACTGCGGTTGTGCTCGCCAAAGACGGTGACACTGTGGTCGGTTTTATCACTGCAGTTGGCGACGGTGTCATGAACGCGCATATTCCGCTCTTGGAGGTCCTTCCTGAGTATAGACGTCAGGGAATTGGCCGCGAGTTGGTCAGGCGCATGCTGTCGCGACTCGATGACTACTACGCGGTCGATTTGACCTGCGATCCAGAGCTCCGTAGCTTCTATGCTGAGTCTGGAATGAGGGCCTTAACAAGCATGTGCTTGAGAAGGCCCGAGAAGCTCTCTAGCTGAGAACAAAGTCAGCAAACACAGGAAGGTGATCCGACGCCAGCGTGCCCTTTTCGGTGTACTCGACGGTCGTTGCCGTCAAGCTCACGTCCCCCTCAGTTCCTCCTAATGCTGCATTCCCCGAGAAGATCTCGGCTCGGCCATCACTCATGCCTGCCAGACCTGGCGACGCCAGAATCTGATCGAAAAGCGCCTGCATAACTTTGACGTCATCCGGGTATCGGTATTCAATTCCTCGGAGCCGCGCATTATCCTCTTTTGCACCCTTGGCAATAGGCTCAATCGCCTCACCCTCAAAAAGGTCATTCATACCCAAGGTCACGTAGTCCTCCTCATGGAGGGGCTGGGTCAGGTTGACCAAAAGCCGTCCAATTGAGTTGTCTCCTGCCTCAACAAGGAGATCCCCGGATTCGAGGATGTTCACCGAGCGGTCATCCGGCGCGTCGTTGAAATCGCCCAAAACGATCTTATGATCATGCGGATCAGCCGAGACGTATGCGGCCAGCAGCGCAGCTGCCCCTTCGCGTCTAGGATCGGTATTCATACGTCCACCACCGCGGCTCTTTGCATGCACGACATACATCGAGATGAGGACTCCGTTCGGGGCCTCGACCACGACCTGAAGGGCATCTCGGCCTCGTGGAAAAGCGTAATCGAAGTGCTTTTCGGGGAAGACCATCTTATGATCGACCACCTTGTAAGGTTTCCGAACCGCAAAGGCCAGCTCCTGTGCTTCTGCCGGGTCATCGGTCATGAATATCTCCCACTCATCATCGAAGATTTGGCGCAGAGCGGCCTCACTCTGAATCTCCTGCAGGCCGATCACATTAGGCTGAACAGCATCCATCACGGCCTTTAGATTCTTGACTCTGGCCGGATTGGCATCTTCGCCAAACCACTCGATGTTGTACGTAGCCACACGAAGGTTTACAGGCTGGTTCGAGCTGACTTCGTCTCCGCCACAAGCAGACAGTACGAGTGCCGCGGCGACAGCCATTGGCACCACGAGTCGACGTAAGAACATAGGAGGAAAGAGTACCCGCCTGGGTACGCTCTTCAGGTGCCTCGAAAGCCGACCCTGAGTCCCTCAAAAATCACGACATATCTTGCCTGTCCAGTCAAATACAAATGGACGTATGTCGATGACCGCGGCAAGTGGTATCTCAAGTCGAAATCGTACTTCAGCTTCGGCACAAGCCTCCACCGAGTGCTTCAGCGATTTCACGATACCGGCGACCAAGGCGTCACCTCGACCAATGAAGCTGTTGCAGCTCTTGAAGAGTCGTGGATTGATGCCGGTTACGCCAGCCAGGAGGAGATGAATCAGGCACTGGCCGAAGGCAAGGAGATCATCGAGACCTATGTTGATCAAGTTGAAAAGGCACCCGTGACAGCCCAGACGGTCATGGTCGAGAAGATGCTGCGGCACGACCTCGGCCCGTTTGTGCTGATCGGGCGGCTCGACAGAGTCGACCAGTACGATGACGGCACCTTGGAGGTCATTGACTACAAGTCAGGGCGAGCAGGTGTGACCGATGAGGAGGTTGAGGCTGATCTCGCGATGGGTGTCTACCAGATTCTCGTCGGCTCCAAACACCCTGACCAGGCGGTCAAAGCGACGATCATCGCTTTGCGATCTGGTGAGAAAGGCACTGCGTCACTTTCTGCTGCTCAGATTGAGGAGCTGCGTTCTGACCTTGTCGCGATCGGCCAAGAGATCCTAGATCGAGACTATGAGGGCCTTGAGCCGAAGCCCAAAGCCCTTTGTCATTCCTGTGACTTCTTGCCGCTGTGCAGCAAGAGTCCAGACTTCGAACTCAGCTGATCACGATGTTGTCAACCGTCGTCTCGGTCCCGGCCGTAATCTCGTGATTCCCGCTTGAACCTGAGCGTTCAACCAGAGTATCAGGATCGGTGTGCAGAGCATCGAATCGGTAGGTGCCGGGCATCAGTGCCCAGACTCGATAGGCGCCGTCAACATCCGTCACACCAGTGTTGACCACCGTATCGAGCGGATAGTTGGAACCAGCCACATAAACTGCCGATACAACGGTGCCTTCCACGGGATCTAAGCCGTCCGTGACAGTTCCCAGAGCGAGGCCGGCCAGGTTCTCTACCACGACCGGAATCACAGGCTTGAGCAGGTAATCACCGTTGCCCCGTTTGACCAGGCTCTGCTCGACGTTGAAGTCGAGAAGCACGGTCGTCAGGAATGCGCTGGAGACATCAAAATTCACATTCATCTTGATGCCCGTGTTGCCAGCGCTCGGCATATCAACGTTATGCGTGCCATCAGCGTCTACGATCTGAGGATCAGAAACAAACATGCGAAGCTGGTTGACGTGCCCGTCTGGAAGGGCAGCCTCGCCAAGCGGAAGCTTCTCTGACTGATAGTCGAGGAGGTTTACACGAATTCCTGGCTCGCCAATAAGCTGCCAGGTTCCATCAACATGGGCCTCAATCCGATCGACATCCATCGAAACTTCAGTGACGCCTGGATAGGGGCTGTCAACCATGTTCAGAGCGAGGCCACCGCCAGCATCACCACCGCATCCACCTGCGGCACCAAACAAGCAGGCACCAGCAACAAAACCGAGTAGAGGCGTTCTCTTCATATCTTCTTCTCCTTATCAAATTCTCGTCTTAATCTAAGATCTGTTTATCCAAACTCCCACCAGGAATCATCGAATCAGGTAATTGTACGGATAACAGGTTCAATTCAAAGTGATTTCGGGCACAGACGTTGTCGAGTTTGCGCCGATCTCACCAGTTGAGCTCCCGGTGTATTCCGTTCCCGTGTCAGGATCTTTCCAGAGGGCATCAAATCGATAGCGGCCTTCCGGGAGAACCCAGACCTTGAATTATCGATTGGTGTCGACCGATGAGGTGTTGATCACCGAATCGGCCGGAGCCTGTCCACCAGAAAGGTAGACCGCCTTGATCTCTGCAGCCTCGGGAACAACGCCGGGGCTGCCTGCAAGCTTAACAACACCTTCAGCCTGACCATGAGTGTTGTACATGCCACCGCGTATCACAGGATCCAATGAATAATCCCCAGGGCCGTGTTTGATCAGGCTCTCAGCGACATTGAAATCGACGATCAGTGTCCATCGGCCCGAAACAAAGATCCAGTGAGTGATATCGGCCGTGGTCTGCTTGCGCACAAGATCGACGACGTGAGTACCGTCCTCATCTACAACAGTCGGATCTTCATAGATGATCAGACGCACGCCCGAGCGCTCTCCAGCGCCATAAGTGATCTCACCAAAGTCATAAGGCACTCTTCGGTAGTCGAGCAGATTCACTGTCTGATCGATTGGGCCGACTGTGACCCAGCTCTCATCAATCTTCACCTGAATGCGGTTGATCTTAACATTCAGCTCTTTGATTCCAGGTGCAGGGGTGTCGACAAGCTGTACAGCGAGCGTGCCCAAGCCAGGGCCGGGCGTCTGACAGCCGCTCAGCAGCATCGCAGCCACAACTAAGCCGGCAGCAAGGGATTTCCTCAAAAGTGTTGTCATAGAATCAGTCCCTTATCCGGCGGTGATGACCGCACCTTCAGCTTCAGTCAATAGCCGATTTGCAGACTGCTTGAGGCTGTCAAGTGAAACCTGTTCCCAAGCATCGGAAAGTGTCCTCAATGAAAACTCCGGTGCCCCGACTGCAATGAGCCATCCCCGCAGCTTCACTCTATCCGACAACTTCGTCGACACCGGGCCGGTGGCATCTGCCCAGAGCGGGCTGTATTGTGAGCCCTGCTGAGTCATCGCTGAAGCGATCGCCTTTATCCGATCCAGATCAGCCTCGCCCCACGATTCGACGTCGGCCTGCAGGGCTTTCCGTGCAGATTCAACGCTGGCACTCTCGGCTGTTGTCTGGATCAGAATCCGAGGAATCCAACCTCTTGAGGAAGGCCACAGGATCAGCTCTTGTTTATACGACAGCTGCAGCTCCTCTCGGACGACTCGGAAGAGCGAGCTCGTCTTCCCTGCTCCGAGCGCGTAGACAGCCAAGAGATCCGGGGAGACACTTGGGCTGTTTGGGTGGATCAGCCGCCCACGAAGTTCTAATGTGGAGACAGCAAGGATATGTCTGACCGGGTGTTTGCTAGGACGGTCATACAGCAAGGAGCCTCTTGCCATCGGCTCGCCAAGGTCTCTCAAGCGGCCTTTGAACTCTGCCTTGAGTCCTTCAAGATCAACGGCGCCTCCTGCTGAAATTGAGATGTTTCCAGGACGGAATGCTGTCGTGTGGAGCTTTAACGGCAGATCGGCCGCCATACGTCTGTAGGCCGGTTGATTCGGCTGCAGAGCCAGGTGCCAGGGTTCGACACGCTCCAGAAGAAGACGGTCCGCTATCGGACGTGCGTCCTCTGGCTTCAGAACAGGCCGCATCAGCATCGCTTCGATGATCTGAGCACCAACATCTAGCCCCCCTTTCGGGGTGGTCACTTGAATCTGGATCAGGTCGCTTGTCACAGAAACCTGCGGAGGAATGCCGGCCTGGGAGCCGTAATATAACAGCTTGTCTCGAGTGAACTCCTCGGTGCCGTTTATCAGACTTTCTCCGATGATCCGCCAGGCCGCCTCTTCACGCTCGCCTAGGGCGTAAGGGGCCTTAACCGTTGCCTGGAGCACGATCTGACCGGAAAGAGGATCATTGATCGCTCCAAATTTCACACCGCCTGCCTGCCCAAGCAGCAGCACTGCAGCGGCTAAGCTCATTTTCGCCCCTCCACCACAATCGCTTCTTCTTTGCCAAACGAAGCCACTTTACTCAGCACATTCGACTGTGTGACGAGTCCCACAGCCTGCTGTATTCGATCAATATTCAGAAGCCGGTCCTGAGCCCGGAGCGACGCTTGTAGCTCTGCGTATGCCAATGGCTGACTGTCCAAGAAACGCGCCCACCCACGAAGCAGGTTGAGGCCAAGCGCTGAGACTGAGCGGCGCTCACCCGATGAGAGGGCATCCACTTCGGAAAGCCCAACTCTTCTTGTCGAGGTCAAGACGACCAGCCCGCCAAGTCTCGATGGTTTGTAGACCGGCAGAGGATGATTAAGCTGCGCTGCCAGGCCCATAGCAGCTGCTAATGAACTGAGGCAGTCTGTGGT
>JALGXY010000451.1 GCA_029824495.1 Fimbriimonadia bacterium | reverse complement strand
CCCCCATTTCCCGAATCCGCCGCTGACATAGCCCTGCTGCCCGACCACCTCAGCCAGGGTGAGCTCCTCGCTTCGAATCGATGAGAACGAGCCGCTGTTGTCGCGAACTGTCATGTGACCGGCGTGCTTTCCCGTCAGCAGACTGCACCGGGTTGGCGCACAGACCGGTCCGCCTGCCAGAGCCTGGGTGAACCTTGTGCCTTCGGTGATGAACCGATCGATATTGGGGGTCTGCAGGTCCGGATGACCAAGACCGCTGGCCTCGTAGTAGCCCCACTCATCCATCATGATGAAAACGATGTTGGGCGGTGCAGGCGCCGAAACAGCCAGTGAGAAGATCATCTAGTTGTTGTCAAACAGGTTCTTGGGATCACCGACTTCCCAGCCTCGAGGCATCGGCCCAATAAGCTGCGAGATCGGCACACACTTTGTAGAGGAGTCGGCAAATCCGACTACGACGCACTTTGAGTAGAGCCCGTAGGGTCTGGCCCTGCCGTTCCACACTTCGGGGAACGGGTGTTCATAGGGGTGCCAGTTGCTTCCGTTCCTGAAGATGGTCGGCGGAGCGAACCAGATCCAGCCCTGTCCAACAACATAATCTTCCCAGTTGTTAGGGTCCTGCTCCTCGGCAGAACCATAGAAGGCCTCGTCGTACAGTGCGTTGACCGCCAAGATGACCGTACCAGATGGGTTCGCCAGCTGAAGCTCACCAATCGATCCGCCCGTCCACGAGATGCTCGGATTCAGGGCAAGATTTGTTCCGCCCTGCCAGGGCTTTGCGGTCTTCCTGGGCGGATAAGGGTGGCCCGGAGCTGTGCGGATCTCCTTGTTCTTGACGTAAGGGTGGATTCGTTCCGGCCACTGAAGAGGCCACCAGACCGTATCTTCGTCGATCTCAATTCTGTGCGTCAACGGTGGGTAGACCCCGTCGTTGTCGGTCAAGTACATCTGAAGCGCCAGACCGATCTGCTTGACATTGCTGATCCCCGCTGTCTTCTTTGCAGCAATCTTGGCTGATGTGAAGACCGGAAACAGAATCGCCGCAAGAATCGCGATAATCGCAATCACGACCAACAGCTCAATCAGCGTAAACGCTCTGCGAGTCAGCATGGAATGAACCTTAGCATAAGGCTTGCGGCTTATTCATCAAACAACCGCATGTCATAAGCGAGCCCGATCGACTTCAGTACGGCATCCTCGGTGCCCTCGTCCCAAGGAACGCTTGTTCCAAAGGTCAGACGGTATGACCCCTCTGGTCCACAATAGCCGACCCAATCGTGAATTGTGATCCCTTCGCCGTCTATTGTCTCTTTTGCCAGTTCACGATCTGCAGCAATCGATTCGATCAGATCTTCGCCTAGGATATGAGCCGTCAATTCGCCGAAATGGTTCTCGATGACTGTGCCTTTACCCGAGGCAAACCAGCCAAGCGCTCCGGCATCTTCGAAGTTTCCAACCACTCTGACACCTCCGACCATCCAAGCGAAACCCCTTGCCTTGTGGGCGATCGTCCACTCTTCAATCGGCGTTCCCATCTGCTCTTTGGCGTAGTCGAAAGACATGTCCATCCAAAGGGAAACATCTCCTACTTTCAGGCTGTCTCGGTCGACATCCAGTGGGTCATCTGAGGTGCTTGTCCTGACAACCTCCGTCGGCTCATCGTTCGCAACGACTTCAGGCTTTTTCGTCGGCTCTGTGGTCTCCGTCGAGTCTGATCCTCCGCTGCAGCCGAGCAGCAGCAGGGCGAGCGCGGCTGAGATGACGTACCCTTTCATGAATCAATGCTACCAGTGTTGATCAGATCTTGGATCGCATCACCGCTTCAGTAGTAGAATCTTGCCGATGATCAGAGTGGCAATACTGGTGGGATCAAAGGGGCGCGGGTCGAACATGGCGGCGCTCGCTTCTGCATGCAGATCCGGCTCGATTGATGCTGAGACGGCACTGGTCATTTCACCTAAAGCAGGCACTAAAGCTGTTCTAAGAGCGGAGGCTCTCGAAGTCCCTGTCAAGGTGCTGCATCACAAGAGTGAAAGCTATGCAGACGACCTCTTGTCAGCTCTTGCCGAGGCTGAAATTGACCTGATCTGCCTGGCTGGGTACATGACCCTGTTGCCGGCAGCTGTCGTTCACGCGTACGAAGACCGCATCCTCAATATTCATCCAGCCCTGCTGCCTAAATTTGGCGGCAAGGGGATGTACGGCATGCATGTTCATGAGGCCGTCATCGCTGCAGGTGAATCCGAATCTGGCTGCTCGGTTCACTTTGTCAATGAGGTCTATGATGACGGTGCGCTTCTGCACCAGAAACGCTGCCCGATCGAGCCGGGAGAGACTCCCGAAAGCCTGGCCGAAAAAGTTCTTGATCTCGAGCATCTTGCGTACGTCGAAGCCGTTCAAATCATGGCGGCGAGGCTCGCATGACCCCCTGGACAGTCAGGGTCTTCCTCGTTTTTGTCAGACCAATTCTACGGATTTGGTTCGGTCTCAATGGCCTTAGAAGGGAGAATCATCCAGAGAGGGTTCCTCGAAGTGGCGGGCTTCTCATCCTTGCTAATCACCAGTCTTATATGGACCCGCCCGTTGTGCAGATCTGCTGCCGACGCAGGGTCTGGTTCATGGCCAAGCAGGAGCTGTTCGAGATGCCTCGCATCGGCAGGTTTATGAGCTGGTACGGCGCGTTCCCGGTTAAACAGAACGCCCCCGACCGCAGCGCTCTCAACCGAGCGATCGAGCTGTTGAAAGCCGGCGAGACCGTCTGCATCTTCCCGGAGGGGGGAGTCGCGCCAGAAGGTGAGCTGAAAGAGCTTCAGGGCGGCGCAGCCCTCATCGTCAGAAAAGCAGAATGTGCGGTCATCTGCTGCGGAATCGAGAATACGAGAGAGATGATGCCCGCAGACTCGACCAAGCTGCGAAAATCCGAAAAGCCCGTCACCGTTCGGTGGGGTGAGCCGAGATCGTTCAACAAAAAAAGCCCAGCCGAGGAGATCCTCGCCTGGGCTTCTGAAGAGCTTCGCTCTCTGATTTCTTAGTGGCCGCCGTCGCCGGCAGCTTCGTCTTCGTGAGACACCTGATTCTTGGATCGTTTCCACGAACTGAATAGGTCATCTGCACGCTCTCGGTCACGCTGGAGACTCGGTGTGCCGACTCTCTCCCAACCAGATACAGGCTCCTGATTGCGGAACCCATAGTCGAAGACCAGGAAGATGAAGAAGGCGAATCCCAGTACGCCCAGCAGGGCAAAGAATCGGCTCAGCTTGCTGGCCCATTTCAGCCCCATGAAGATCATGACGACGAATCCTGCTTTGACAAAGGCGATGAGCATCGCAAGTACATTCGCTCCGATGATGCCGCCATCCGACTGAGTCAGCCCAGCCAAGAATTCCGACCGGGCGGCAAAGATTGTCAGCACCATCAAGACTGTCAGCTTGAGGAATGTAGCCGTCAGATGACTGACAGGCGTGATGTGGTGACCTTCATGGCCGCCATGGTCATCTGTCATTGCAGCTTCTGTTGTGATATCTTTTTCGAGTTCACTCATTGCCGTCTCACTGGGGAATCAGATAGAAGAGCGGATACAGGAAGATCCACACGAGATCGACGAAGTGCCAGTAAAGACCGCACATCTCCGTCGGGATAAAGTCGGTGATCAGCTTCGACTTCTTTTTGATCAGTCGAATCAGGATTCCGAAGATGATGATGCCGATGATGACGTGCAGTGCATGCAGGCCAGTGATCGTAAAGTAGAGGCTGTAGAAGAGCCGGGCGATATCTGGGTTCGCTGTGTACCCGTCGGCCGCCATGTGCGAATAGCCTTCATAAAACCGCTCGTTGGGGAACAGCCCGTGACCGATCTTCTCTTTGTATTCAAAGAACTTGACGACGCAGAATCCGAGCGCGCAGCCAATGGTTGCCCACAGCCAGCCCACCTGTCGATTCATCTCTCCTGTCTGGGCTCGGTGCACCGCTCGAGCCACAAAGTATGAGCTCGCCAGCAGGATCATGGTGTTCAAACCGCCAAGCTGCCAGTTGAGCTTGTTAGAGAGAATCATGAATTCTTCCAGATACGCTACTCGGTAGAGCATGTAGATGATGAAGACTGCACCGAAGAACAGCAGCTCCTGGGCCATGAATGACCACATGCCCACCATATAGGTGTCCTGCTGCTGGTCAATATCCTCGTACTGGAAATAGACTTCCGGTTCTTTTCCTTCTGCGTGCGACATCAGTGGATCGCCTCCTTCTCGTCATCCTTCGACTCGTCCATCTTGTTCCACCAGTCTTCACCTTCAGGCGTCGCGTCCAGCTTGCCTGCGGCCTCCATCTCCCTCAACGCTTCAGCTGCATCAGCTTCAGCATTGTAGGCATAGGCGCCTTCGGTGACAATCGGCATCTTATCGAAGTTCTCGGTGATCGGCGGCGAAGCAGCATGAGTCCACTCAAGCCCCTTGGCACCCCACGGGTTCTGGCTCGCCTTCTTGCCTTTAAACCAAGAGTGAGTCAGATAGATCGCAGGAAGCAGGAAGCCGATTCCAAGAATCGTCGAACCAGCCGTCGATAGGATGTGATAGATCTGCCATTCGGGAGCGAAGTGGTACAGGTGGTACCGTCTCGGCATTCCCAAGTAGCCGACAATGAACTGCGGGAAGAACGTAACGTTGAAGCCAACGAAGACCAGCAGAGCAGACAGCCTGCCCCAGAATTCGCTGTACATCTTGCCCGTGATCTTCGGCCACCAGAAGTGGAGCCCGCCCATGAACGCTGTGACCGTGCCGCCAACCATGACGTAGTGGAAGTGAGCAACGATAAAGTACGTTCCCGTCAGGTGAACGTCTGTGTGCAACGAGCCGAGATACAGACCCGTCAGACCACCAATAACGAACAGGCCGATAAAGGCCAGAACATACATCATCGGAGTCGTGAACTGAATCGAGCCCTTATAGAGGGTGACCGACCAGTTGAAGACTTTCACCGCCGATGGAATCGCAACCAAGAAGGTCAGCAGCGAGAATATGACGCCTAGATAGAGCGACTGGCTGGAGATGAACATGTGATGCCCCCAGACCAGGAAGCCGAGCACGGCAATCGCCATCGAAGAGAAGGCCACAAAGGAGTAGCCAAACACCGGCCTTCGACTGAAGCAGGCGATCATCTCGGACTGGATGCCCATCGCCGGAAGAATCATGATGTAGACCGCCGGGTGCGAGTAGAACCAGAACAGGTGCTGGAACAGCACTGGGTCTCCGCCGATTTCTGGGCTGTAGATGCCGACTCCAGTTGCTCGTTCAAGCACGACCAACAGCAGAGCCATGGCAACAACAGGTGTTCCCAAGATGATGATCAGACTGGTCGAATAGTGCGACCAGACATAAAGCGGCAGCCTGAACCAGGTCATGCCAGGCGCACGCATCTTATGGATCGTCGCAATAAAGTTGACGCCCGTAAAGATCGACGAGAAGCCGTTGAGGAAGATGCCGACAAGGGCCAGCGAGATTGGAGTGCTGGAGTAGCTGCTCGAAAGCGGCGTATAGAACGTCCAGCCTGCATCGACTCCGCCCATGACCATTGCGGCCAAAACCAAGATGCCGCCGACCATATAGAGATACCAACTGACCAGGTTTAACCTAGGGAAGGCTAGATCTCTGGCACCGATCATCAAGGGCAGCAGGAAGTTGCCCATGACGGCCGGAATCGCCGGAATCAAGAAGAAGAAGACCATCAGGATGCCGTGAGCCGAAAACGTCTTGTTGAAGACATCGTTCGACAGCAGCCAGCCCCGAGGAGCGGTCAGCTCAATTCGGATCATCGCAGCTGCGACAGATCCGAGGAAGAAGAAGAAGCTGACGCTGAGCAGGTAGAGGAACGCAATCCTCTTGTGGTCAGTGGTCAGCAGCCACGACTTGATCGTGTGGTCTGCGTTCAGATAGTTCTTCTCAGTTTCTTTCACTTGATCTGCACTCACGGTCGGTAAGCCTCCTCAGCATTTGAAGGAGCCATGCCGGATTCCTGCCGGTTGGCAATGTCTGTTGCATTGTCCGCAGCAGAGGGATGCGACTCGCGTCCAGAGCGGCTCATCGGGCTGTTCGGCACAATCACATTGTCACTATCACCACCGATCGACTTGATGTAGGCGATCAGCGCCATGATGTCCTCTTCATTGGTAAAGCTTCCATAAGCAGGCATCAGATTCTCGTAGTTGCCGACGATCTGGCTGTTCGGATCGAGGATCGAATTTCGGATGTAGTCCTGATCGGCAGTGATCACGGCACCGCTGGCCAGAGTCCGCTCGCGACCCATGATTCCTTCGAGCGAAGGTGCACGAACTGTGTCCTCGCTTTCGTGACAGGAGCCGCAGCGTTTGAGCTCGAACAGGTCATGACCACGCTC
>JALGXY010000450.1 GCA_029824495.1 Fimbriimonadia bacterium | reverse complement strand
GAACGAGTGCAACGGGTGAAGAGCTGTTCCGCGTATTCAACCAGGCAGAATCGCTCGAGGCGATCCAGACTCAGTCGAGGCTGCTCAGCTACCTGCTGGCCGGAATCGCATCAGTCTCTCTGCTGGTTGGCGGCATCGGCATCATGAACATCATGCTTGTCAGCGTCACCGAGCGGACTAGGGAGATCGGCCTGAGAAAAGCTCTCGGTGCAACGCGGGATTCAATTCTTTCGCAGTTTCTACTGGAGAGCATCGTGATGTGTCTGATGGGCGGCCTGCTGGGCATCGCTGTCGGAACAGGCGCAACACGGATCGTGGCTGGTATGTTCCAGGTTCCGCCGGTGGTCAGTACATCGGCAGTGGGGCTCGCCTTCGGGTTTGCTGCAGCGGTCGGTCTCTTCTTTGGGATCTATCCGGCAGTCCGAGCGAGCAGTCTCCAGCCGATTGAAGCACTGAGGTACGAATGAGCAACGCGGTCATCAAAGTCGAGCAACTCTGCAAGCAGTACACCATGGGCGACACGATCGTCCACGCACTTAGTGGAGTCGATGTGGAGATTCACAAAGGCGAATTCGTGGCGATTATGGGGCCTTCCGGTTCTGGCAAATCGACATTCATGAACGCCGTCGGGTGTCTCGACAGACCGACGAGCGGACGCTACTGGCTCAATAATGAAGAGGTCAGTGAAATGGGTGATTCTCAGCTCGCTGATATCCGGAACAAGTACATCGGATTTGTTTTCCAGACCTTCAATCTTCTTCCTCGAACTTCGGCGATCAAAAACGTTGAGCTTCCGCTGATGTATGCGGGCAGCAAAGACCGCCAGAAGAAGGCGATTGCGGCGCTCGAACGAGTTGGGCTAGCCCAACGCATGGGGCACAAGCCTAACGAACTTTCCGGTGGTCAGCAGCAGCGTGTTGCCATCGCTCGAGCCCTGGTCAACGACCCCGTCTTGATTCTTGGCGACGAGCCGACAGGAAACCTCGACACGCGCACGGCAGAAGAGATCATGGCTCTGTTCCAAGACCTGAACCGGCACGGCACAACTGTGATCATAGTCACCCACGAAGAGGAGATTGCCCAGCACTGCAATCGAATCATTCGATTCCGAGACGGCAAGATCGAACAAGATGAGATGGTGGAGAACCCATCTGATGCCAAAGAGATTCTGAAAGAGCTTGGCGAACCGGAAGAGCTCGTTGTCTAGCATCACCTCTGTCAAGAGTTAGCTGCCGCGGTCATGCTGATCGAGGGCGGCTTAGATTATCCTTTCAGTTATCTTGCAGACAAAACGCCATGTCTGGACTGTGGTCGGCCTTCTATTCGTTGGACTAGGGGTCGCTGGCTGGGTTCTGCCTGGACTTCCTGGCTTTGTCTTCTTGATCCTGGCACTGGGCTGTTTCCGCAAGGGAAGTGAGCGTTTTGAGAGCTGGCTGTTGGCTCATCCCTGGTGGGGAGCGTCGCTCGAAGATTGGGATCGAAACAAGTGGCTGACGAAGCGCTCCAAATGCATCGTCTCCTGTATGATCTGTGCGTTTTCAGTCGCGTCGATCTACTTCTTTTCTCAGAAAGGTGACGTCTGGCTTTCGATCGCTATCGGCCTTCTGGCGGTCGTTGGTCTGGTCTACGTTTTGACCCGCAAGACCAAGCCGCTTATGGCAGACGGGGCAGCGGGCGTGACGCCCACTCGATAAGTCCTGTATCGACGAATCTCCAAGGAATCTCATCACCGCGTCCTTTCGCGATTCCTACTCTGACTCCCTGACTGAGAAGCTCTACCGGTTTCGATGGCACCAGCCGGATCGGCGAACCCTCCTGCAGCAGATCAGTTCCATAAAGGCCCTTGTCGATTGCCATCGCTTGGCAGAGCTTGCCGGGGCCGCTGAGTAGATCTCTGTCCGACTTTGCTTTAACACGTCTCGGCCGCATCAAGTCTTGGCCTTTCAGCGGCAAGGCTGCTCTGATCAGCAGGGCACACGGCTCGCCTTCTGGCCTTGCCGAGACATTCAGCATCCAGTGATTGCCGTACGTGAAGTAGATGTACGCATGCCCCGGAGGGCCAAACATCGCTTCAATTCGCGGCGTCAGGCCCCTAAAGGCATGGCTGCCAGGATCGTCGGAACCGGCGTACGCCTCGGCTTCGACAATCTGTGCGGACATCTCCCCTCTTATGATCTGAGCACCGATCAATCGCTTCGCAGCCTCAGGAGGACTGAGGCTGCAAAGCTCGTCTCGGAACAGCTCAAGATTGGACATGCTCCGAAAGTCTAGCGGTTTCTATTCAGTCCAGATCGAACAGAGTGTCGTCGGTCGTGCCGTCAGCGGTCAGGTCGCCCAGGAGATTCTCCTTGAACAGATCCGGATCGTAGTTGGCCCACCCGAATGGCTCGGTTCTGTAGGTCGGCGCTTCAGAACTCGCGTGGCCATCACACCAGGAAACGACCCCGCGTTCGGCAGCTCGAGCGTGGAACGTAGGGTAGTTGGATGACGGTGGTTCTAGATAGGTGTTCGCTTCGAGCCGAAAGGGCGCCGACCAGCCTCCCATCCTTGCCGACATACCGAAAGCGACCGTTTCTGCCGGCGACCCGATCTGGGTGTGGCTGACGGGAATCGGAACTTCAGCCCATGTGGGCGGCTCATACCGAGCCGGGCTCAGATACTGATAGTTGTATCCGTATCCTGTCTGGCCGAGAGCGGTCCTCAAGCGGTTGTCGAAGAGCGGGTCGGTCTGCACCTGGCCATTCTTGATATAGAGATAGAGCAGACCCTCGTCTTCTCTTAGTTTCGAACCGTCATACGAACCCCACCAGTAATAGACTTTTGGTGGTGCACCGGTTGCGACGCGCATGACGACGTCGTCGTAGTCGGCGCTGTACATGAGCCAGGCGGTTGTAATCTGCTTGAGATTAGAGAGGGATTGGGTCTTCTTTGCGGCGACTTTAGCCTGCGCAAAGACAGGGAAGAGGATCGCGGCCAAGATAGCAATAATCGCGATGACGACAAGAAGCTCGATGAGCGTAAACGCCCACCTTTTTTGGTGTTTATTTTTCAATTGACGGCTCCTGAAAGGGGCCGCCAGCGAGTGCTGATCGGGCTGAACCCGACTCACCTGTGCTCGCAGGCGACACACGACACAGTCTCTAGAGCGGGCATTCGGACTCGACCAGATTTGGTCACACCGTTGCGGCACAGCGCCGGAGTTTCACCGGACTTTCCCCGTTTTTTCAGCTCGGCTACGACGGCCGGGCCTCCAGAAGTATCAGTGGGATGGAGGAGAGTGGGGGATTCGAACCCCCGAGACTCTTGCGAGCCTAGCGGTTTTCAAGACCGCCGCATTCGACCACTCTGCCAACTCTCCGTCCGAGGCGAGATTCTACCAGCGACGGTCAGATTCGACTAGTCACCTTTGACCAAGGTTCCTTCATCCTCCTTTTAGTGATGCGAAAGGGAGGAGGCTCCGAATGCGGACGTAGACGACTGCACCACAGTTCTTGGACATGTGCTCTGGAATTTCTTGTCGTGTGGCACTGTTGTTCCTAAAGAACAGCAGTGGGGCAGGCGCGCGGCTTAGCCGCGCCGTCCACCACCATCCCCCACCCGCCCACCCTCCGGTGGTGGTGGACGAAGAGGGATGAAGAGCTGGCTTCCATTGTTGCGAAAGAGGAACGGGAGTCATTAGATAGCAGCCTTCAACCTTCAACCCCAAGGGGCTGAGGGATATCAAGGGAGGGCCCTCTCGCCAGCCTGGGCGAGAGGGTGCCTGAAAGTCACTCAGTCTCAGAAGGAGGCGGAATGAGGTGAACGTCGCGTTGTGGGTAGGGGATCGTGACACCACGCTCTTGGAAGCTCTTCGCCACATCAAGATTGAACTTGCTGATCACCTTCATGTGATACAAAACCTCGGTCGTCCAGACACGGGCCAGAAAATTGATGCTGCTGTCCGCAAACTCGGTCAGGATGATCTGGGGGGCAGGCTGATCCTTCACCCAGGGGTTGCTTTTGGCCGCGTCCTCCAGGCAGCTCATCACGACATCGAGATCGGAGGCATAGTGGACACCGACGGGGATCTCAAGCATTCGCAGCCGTCGATTGTGAGTCCAGTTTACAAATTGGTTGTCCAATATCTGGCTGTTTGGCACGATGACGACCGCATCCTGAATCGTTCGCATTGAGGTCGAATAGCTGCCGATATGCTCGACTTGGCCAGCCATGTCTCCGAAGCTGATGACATCGTCTTTCTTGACCGTCTTGGTCACCAGCATGATGATCCCACTGATGAAGTTCTTGGCGATATCCTGTAGCCCAAGCCCCAGCCCGAGGCCGATGCCGCCACTGAAGATCGCCAGGCTCTGGGTGTTCAGACCGGCAGTCGACACAGCCATGACCAGACCGCTCACCAGAACGATGTAATAGATGATGGTGCCGACCGTGGACCTGGTTCCGACATCCATCTGGGTGATCCGGCCGAGTCCCTTGACGATCGCGTTCTGGATCATCTTTGACAGGATGACCACCAGGATCGGGACCAGGACCAGCATGACGATCGAGAAGACGGTGAACACCGATTCGCCGATCTGGAACAGCTTGGTGTTGAGGATGTTTTGAATCTGCTCCATGATCTGATCCTGATTTCTTAAAAGCACTTGCGACAGTAGGGTGCCAACGACTGCCGCTCCGGTGCATACTCCGAAGCGTATGAACCTGACGGGCAGACAGTTGATCAACGGCACTGATTCCAGCGAAGGAAACCACACTTTTCAAGCAGTGAATCCATCTGACGGGACAGCCTTGCCGATCAAATTCTACTCGGCGACGACCAGTGAAGTGGATCAGGCTTGTCAAGCGGCCTCCGAAGCCTTCGCAGCTATGCAGAAGCTCCCGTTTGAACGAAGGGCCGCCTTTCTGGAAGCGATCGCAGACGAAATTATGGCGCTGGGCGACGCCTTGGGAGATCGTTATTGTGCTGAGTCCGGCCTCCCGCGCCCTCGATTCGAAGGTGAGCGTGGCCGCACCTGCGCTCAGCTGAGGATGTTCGCATCTGTTGTCCGTGATGGTTCGTTCTTAGAGCCGCGGATTGACCATGCCGATCCAGATCGCGCACCGATGCCTAAGCCAGATGTGCGCACGATGATGCAGCCGCTCGGCCCGGCCGTTGTGTTTGGCGCCAGCAATTTCCCTCTTGCGTTTTCGACAGCGGGCGGCGATACAGCCTCTGCATTGGCTGCCGGGTGCCCGGTCATCGTCAAGGCGCATCCAGCTCACCCAGGTACGGCCGAGCTTGTTGGTCGAGCTGTTCTGGCTGCCGCGAAGCTCACCTCAATGCCTGATGGAGTGTTTGCGCTGCTCCATGATGACGGCTACGAAATGGCTCAACAGCTTGTCCAAAACTGTGCTGTTAAAGCTGTTGGCTTCACGGGTTCTTTCCGTGGAGGGAGGGCGCTCTTCGACATCTGTGCGGCACGAGATGAGCCGATTCCGGTCTACGCAGAGATGGGCAGCGTCAATCCAGTTTTTGTCCTGCCTGGCGCCCTTAAAGAGCGATCTGAGGCGATCGCCAACGGACTGGCCGGTTCGGTGTTGATGGGCACGGGCCAGTTCTGCACCTGTCCTGGAATGGTGTTCGGCAGCGGCTCTGAATTCGGACAATTCTGCAATACGGTCAAGCAGGGTCTTTCTGGAAAGGATGCCGGAGTGATGCTGCATCAGGGGATCAAGAAATCGTTCGAAGCCGGTATTGAGATGCTGAAGGAGGCTGGCGCAATCCCATCGTCCACTGAGCAGCCAGACCATCTAACCCAGGCTTCAGGCGTCGTCTTCGAAGTCCCGGGAGATCGCTATCTCCAAGGTGAGGCGTTTCAAGAGGAGGTTTTTGGCCCCTCTACGCTCCTGATCGACTGCAGTTCTCGTGATCAGATGCTTGAAGCGGCTGAGGGGCTGGGCGGACATTTGACAGCGACAATTCACGGCACTGAGCAGGATCTGGCCGACAACAGCGACCTGGTCGATCTGCTCGTGCAGAAGGCCGGGCGAGTGATATTCAATGGGTTTCCGACCGGAGTCGAAGTGTGCCATGCGATGGTCCACGGCGGGCCGTATCCGGCAACGACCGATTCGCGCACGACCAGTGTCGGCACAATGGCGATCAATCGGTTTGTCCGGCCGGTCTGTTATCAGGACTTCCCAGATGCTGCTCTTCCCGAGCCTTTGAAAGAGGCGAACCCGCTCAACCTGCTCCGGCTCGTCGACGGCGTTCGGAGGCGCACGCCTTGAGCCTGCTGGCGTTCTGTGCGGACCTCGGCGGAACAACGATCAAGCTCGGTGCAGTGCTCGATGGGCGCGTCGAGTTTGCTGAAATTGAGGCGAAGGCGCTTGACGGACTAGAGCCGCGCCTCGTCGATATCGAAAGAGAATGGCGA
>JALGXY010000449.1 GCA_029824495.1 Fimbriimonadia bacterium | reverse complement strand
ATGGTGTTGCCTGCAGTCTCAGTTCAGCCCTCCTATCGCCCCAAAAAGGGTGAGACGGTGCTCGTTTTGACTGTCAAAAATCGCGGTGAGGTCGTGATTCTGCTCGAAACCGCCAAGGCTCCCAAGACAACCAGCCATATCATCAAACTGGCTGAGAAGGATTTCTATAAGAGCCAGAGATTTCATCGCGTCGAGAAGACCCCTCGGCCTTACTTGGTTCAGATCGGGGACCCCAAGACCAAGACCATCTCTGATATGAGCGATCCTAAGGTGGGCGAAGGCGGGTCTGGTGCCCAGATCGCCTATGAAGACTCTGGACTGAAAAACGTAAAAGGAGCTGTTGGATTGGCGGCGCTCAGAGGCCAGCGTAGAAAGGGCGACAGCCAGTTTTATATTCTGCTGGGAGATCAGCGATTTCTCGACGGAAACTACACGGTATTCGGGAATGTGGTCTCAGGGATGAACGTTGTACAGAAGATTCAGCTCGGCGATCAGGTAACTTCTGCAGCGATCAAGCGTGGCTAGTTCTCGCCCCAAGTCCGGCATCTGGAAGGCTCTGGGACTCCGTCTTTTTTACGGCGTCATCAGCCTGTTCTTTTTGGCCCTCGTCACTTTTCTGATTGACGAGATTGCGCCCGGCGATGCTGCCTTGGTGAAGATGGGTGAAAAGAACTTCACTCAAGAGCGCTACGAGCAGGTTAAGCATCAGATGGGTCTGGACAGACCGATGCCTGTGCGGTTTGCTGAGTATGTCGGCAACGCTCTTCAAGGGGACTTCGGCGAAAGCTACTACGGCACACGTGAACCGGTCTCCGAAATCATCGGCAGCGCTCTTCCGATGACCCTCATGCTGGCTGTTCCGGCGATTCTCCTTGCGGCAGTTACAGGGTTGGTTTTTGGGACGATAGCCGCAATACGTGAAAATCGAATGGCCGATTCGTCGATCCTGGCTGCCAGCACGCTGGGGGTGACTGTGCCGAATTTTGTCATGGCACCGATCCTGGTCTTGATCTTTGTGCACTGGCTAGATGTCCTGCCCTCAAGCTGGGAGGTCAATCTCCGCGCTCCATTGCCTTTCTATCTGGTGATGCCGGTGCTGATCATGGCTGCACGGCCCGCTGCGACATTGACCCGCCTGACACGCGCCAGCATGATCGACACACTTAAGATGGAGTTCATCAAGCTGGCTAAGGCGAAGGGCGTCCCGCCATGGCGGCTCTACATGGTGCACGGGCTGAGGAATGCGATCCTCCCTGTGATCACTGCGATCGGCACCAGTTTTGGGTTCCTGCTGACCGGCTCCTTTATTGTCGAGAGCTACTTCATCATGCCTGGCATGGGCTTCGAGGCGATCGAAGCGATCAAGAAGGGCGACGCGCCTGTGATCATGGCCTGTGTGGTTCTGATCGGTGCCATGTTCATTCTGGTCAACACCATTGTTGATCTGATCCAGCCGTTCATTGATCCGCGCATCCGCGAGGTGCAGGTTTGAAAAAGAAGAAGCTCGGATTCTTTTTCTGGGCATCCACAGTTTTCCTGGTGATCCTTGCAGGATTTGCCTTCTTGGGCCCGTACTTCCTTCCGGAGTACACCGAGATTGTCGGACCTAAGTTCTCTTCACCCGGCCCCGAATATCCACTCGGCACCGATGAACAGGGACGGTCTCTTTTGGCTCGCCTGGCGTATGGAGCGCGCATCTCGCTGACCATCGGCCTGGCGGTCCAGGGCTTGGCTCTGTTGGGTGGAATCCTGATGGGTGTGCTCGGCTCGCTGGGCCCCAAGTGGATTGCGACCCCAGTCTTGCGGTTCACCGACGCGATGTTCGCATTTCCAGACATCCTGCTGGCGATTCTGATCATCGGCCTGATCGGATTCGACCCGAAGGCGATCGTTTATGCGCTGGCGATCACAGCCTGGCCTGCGGTGGCGCGTCTTGTCAGAACACAGGTGGCGACGCTGAAGGATCGCGAATTTGTGGTGGCCAGCCAAGCGTTGGGTGCCTCGACTTTCTATCTGGTGATCAAGCACATCCTGCCGCACCTCTGGGGCGTGCTGTTGGCTGTATCTATGGTCGACCTTGCGGCGGTTATTCTTGCCGAGAGTTCGCTCAGCTTCCTGGGGATCGGCGTTCAGGCTCCGATGCCGAGCTGGGGCAGCATGATCAACTCGGGGCGGAACCAGATGGTCTCGCATCCGGAACAGCTCTTCTGGCCTTGTCTGGTGCTCAGCCTGACCATCTTTGGACTGAACTTTGTCGGTGATGGCCTGCGGGCGATCGTCGATCCTAAGTCGGACGTCCGCTGATCAGCTCTGGGCTTCAATCCACTCGATCGCTCGGTCGAGCTGGCTGTCCCTTCCTGGTTCACCCAGCATCGTATCGCTGTTGATCTCCAGCTCGACTGGATAGTCGGGAAGGAGCCCGCCAGAGATGTACTGGCCATCATCGTCTACTCGTCGGCTGATATCGAGCCGGTTCGGCAGATAGTAGCGCCGGATCGTGATCTTGGCGCTCGATCCTTCAATCAGGGGGATCACGTTCTGGACTGATGCTTTGCCGTAGGTGTGCTCGCCGAAGAGCTTGGCCAGGTCGTACTGCTGCAGCACTCCTGCGAAAATCTCGCTTGCAGACGCTGAGTCTTCGTTGATGAGAATGGCGACCGGGCCGCCCCAATCGACCGAATCACCAGAGGCGGAAAAGAATGGACCGGACGCCTTTGAACCCTCTTTGGTGAGTTTGGCGATGATGCCTTTCCGCGTCCGATGAGACTCGACGCGACCGTTCCGGTCTTCCAGAGTGACCACCTCTCTGTCTTCGACCAACAGGTCGAGCATGTCGATCGCCGTGTCCAGCAGACCGCCGGGATTGCTTCTCAAGTCAATTACGATGCCTTTCGGGTCGGTCTTCATCGCTTCAATCATCGATTCGCGGAACTGCTCGGTTGTAGTCTCGGCGAACTGAGAAATCGAGATGTATGAGACTCTCTGGTCCTTCATCCAGATCATCTCCGAAGTTGGGATGATCACCCTGGCTCGCTTGATCCTTATGGGGATCGGATCGTCCTCGCCTTCTCGCAGAACCTGAAGTTCGACGATCGTGCCCTCTTCTCCGCGGACGTAGCTGACAATTTCTAACGTCGACATTCCGCCGACCGAGGTGTCGTCGACTGCAACGACAATATCGCCTCGTTTCAGCCCGGACCGATCGGCCGGGGTTCCTTTGAATACGACCACAACCCTGGCTCCTAAAAGGTCCTCGCCCAGCCGTGCCCCAACACCGACAAAATCGCCGCGCGTATCGATCGCAAAGTTCTCGGCCGTGGTCGGCTCCATGAACATCGTGTGCGGGTCGCCGAGTGAGGACATCATGCCCTGCATCGCTGCGTACTTCAGGCGGTTGGCGTTGACTGGCCGATAGGATCTGGCCTGAATGACTCCGTAATGCTCTTTGAAGACCTCGGTCGGCGTCGCCTGTGCATCTTCGGTCTTCATCAGAGCCTGAAACGCAGCCCAGCTCGGCTTGTTGCCGTTCAGAATGTCCTTCAGTGCGAAACCGGTGCAGAAGGATGCGAAGACAAAAACGAGAATGAGGACCACTCGGGCAGCGGGCTTCACTGGGCTGCCTCCTCGGTCGCTTGGTACTCTCCAATAGCCAGCGTATAGCCGCCAAGCACCTTGCTGCCCGACATCACCGTCCGGGTCTCGACCCAGATCATCTCATCGGCCATGTCTGGCCCTGATACTTCGGCATCAGCGTATTCGGCCAGAGCTGTCGCCAGGATCTCGGCAGGTCCTCTGGTGGTCTCGTCGACCAGAACCGCGATTTTGAGCTGGCTTGTGCTGCCCTCCTCTATCGTGATCCTCGATTTCAGGTTGTTCTCGGCGTCGTAGAGGAATCCACCCTTGCCTGGCGGCAGGAGCAGGTTCATCACCTTCATGAGCTCCTCCGAGCTGCCGATCTGACCGCCACGAAGATCGAGGTTCAGCTCGGTCTGGTCAGCCAAGTGGGCTTCAAGCTGGTCTGCTGCGCCTTCGATCAGGTTCAGTTTGATCACGCCATCGACTATGGTCAAGGGCACTGAGCTGAGATCGGTCTTGTCTACCGCGGCCGTAAGCTCCTCATCGCCTCGTTCCCAGACTATATCGATCGAACCGGCCGTCCCGGTCTGGAGATGCTCCATGCCTCTGGTCGGCGTGATGATCGACTCAGCCATTTCGCGGAACTCATCGCGGATCCTGTTTAACTCGTCTTCATCGGCATCGCCGAGTTCAACAAGCTCTGTCAGTTCTCGCAGCTTCTTGACTTCGAGCGAAGAGAGGAGATGGAGGTCGTTGACTTCAAGAATTCGATCACCCGGCTGTAGTCCAGCCAGATCGGCCGGCGAGCCCTGCACTACCGAAGAGATCACCAGCTCCGGGATCATCATGAAGGCGTCAACCGGCTCCGAAGGGGTGAGCGAGCCGTCACCGATAGCTTGGAGCTTGTTGATCTCCTCCTGGTCATATCTCAGGTAGAGCTCAACGCCCACACCCTCGTGGATTCCTTTCAGCCGCTGCAGGTGCTGCTCGTAGCTGGCATCGTCAAGATAGGTGGAATATGGATCAGCGAGGCTGAGAATCATGCCCCGCACTGCACCGGCAGAGAGGACTGTTTTGTCGGAGATTGGATCGACGTACTGGCTTTCCAGGAGCTGAGTCAGCTTAAAAAAGAACTCGCTCGGCGGCATCTGAGACATGCCATCGTTGGAGGCGAGCAGGCCTTCGAGCTGGATCGATCTGCCAGAAACAGGAATGGAAGTGCCGACCTCGATTTTCTGTCTGACGACAATTCCGGCAGCTCCAGCGCCTGCGATGCTGAGGACAGCCACCGCGGCCGCCAGACTCTTTACTCCGTCCTGCATTTCTCCCTCAAATCTACGTCATTCAAGCTCAATTCGTTCCCGATTTGAGCTTGGCTGCGGCTGCTCGAATGTCTTCGAACGCGCTGTTCTTTAGACTTTCCACAACGGCGGCAGGAAGATCGACTTTGCCCGCGACCGCAAGAGCGGTTAGAGCGAGCAGCACAACTTCGGAGTTGTCGGTGAAGGTGTTCTGAATCTCACCGGCCTGCGTCTTGTCTGGTTGCGCAGCAAAAGCCCGTAAACAGGCTGCTCGAACGCGGGGGTCACGGTCGATCACTGCACGCTGCAGCGCTGGTCGATAGTGCGGCTGCGCGCTCTGAATCATCTGCTCCAAAATCTGGAGACGAACGGTGACGGACTCGTCTTTAACACCGGCAAGGGCCTCTGTTCGGACCTGCCCAGTGTTGGCGTCGATCAATCTCTTGTAGGTCGATGCCCGCACCATCTGGCTTGGGTCGTTGACGGCAGTCCAGATCAAGCGCCTCTCAGAGTATTCACTCATCGGGGCAGCCTCAGAAACGGCGAGCCTCACTCGCGGGTCAGGGTCGACAACAGCCAGCAGGAATATCGCCTTTTGGGCAGAGTTAGATGCGGCAATCGCCTGGGCTCCCGCCCGCCTAAGCCGCCAGGAAGGGCGGGCCATCAGCGTGTTCACCTGAGCCGGTTTCACCAGTTCTGGCTTCAGCTTCGCGACCAGCTTCAATGCCGCGACTCTTCCGTGATTGAATGATGCCGTCAGTCCAGCCTGCATCAGTGCGGCCCAGGAATCGGGTGTGTCTTGGTGGGCGAGGGCCTTCGCTGCCGCATCGGTCTCCATCGGGCTGGAAGACATGATGAGCTTCGTCAAGAGCACTGCGGCATCCGCATGTTTGGCGCTCTGCAGGATCATGGCAGCTTCGATTCTCTGCGCCAGTGACCCAGACTCACCGATACCGGTCAGCTTTGCAAACTGAGCATCTGATAGAGCTCCGGTCATCCTTCCCAAAGTCGGCATTTTCGATTCGGGCTGGAATGGGGTGACAGAACCGGTTGAAGAAGCCACCGGCGTCGTCACTTCGAACGTATAGCCATGCCGCTTGTTGGTCTCAAGATAAGGAGCGCGCGGGTCGGCCCCCACAGCGATCCCGGTCACCGGTTTGGAGATGCTGCTGATATCGAGAGTTATTGTCTGAAAACTGCCGTTGGCCTGAAACATCGGCGCGCGGCTCGGATCGAGCCCTTTTTCTGTGACGCCGGCCAGACTCTCCATGAGAGGGAAGTACCCGAGTGAACCATCTTCGCCGTACAGATGAAGCCCGACAGGCGCTGTCTCGTTGGCCTTGAGCCGGACAGTCAGAAATGGGGTTTTGGTCGGGTCGATCGGTCCGCCGATCTCCAATCCGCTGAATGCCAGATTCGAGCCTGCGTTGATCTTCCAGGTCTCGCCGGTCTTCTCGCCTTTCCACGGGGTGGGTGGGAGCGGCTTGCTTGAGAAAAGACGCTGCATCGAATCTTCAACAGAATCACCCTTGGCGATCATGGTCCAGCTCT